>CBDUTM010000258.1:0-3554 GCA_965369985.1 uncultured bacterium
AATGACCTTTCGGCTACAGATTCCACATTCGGATTCGATACCGCCGTTTCGATAGCGGTGGAGGCAATAGACCGACTCACCACAACTGCGGAGTCGCATCACAGAACCATGGTTGTGGAGGTAATGGGGAGGCATGCCGGCTGGATAGCGCTACATTCGGGAATAGCCGGAAGCGCGGACTGCATTATGCTGCCCGAGTTCGAAATGAGCATTCAGGAAGTCGTGGACATCATCAACAAACGGAAAGAGGCAGGAAAGAAATTCCATATTATTGTAGTATCCGAGGGGGCATTGATCGGCGGCGGTGATGATTCACTTACGCGAGACGATTCCTTAGATGATTTCGGGAATGTACGGCTTGGCGGAATCGGCGAATATGTCGGCCGCGAAGTGGGGAAACTGACAGGCGACGAGATTCGGACAGTGGTTCTCGGCCATACTCAGCGTGGCGGCCCGCCCACAGCATACGACCGGATGCTTGCCACACGGTTCGGCATTGCCGCAGCAGAATATCTCAATGAAGGGAAATTCGGCGTTATGGCGGCGCTAAAAGGAAACGATATAGTTCCTGTCCCGCTTGCCGAAGCGACAAGCGAACTGAAACTTGTTCCTCCCGAGCTTTACGAATTAGCGAAAACCTTTTTTAGCTGATCGTGCCGAAACTATCTCTCGACGATATAGAACTTTCCGGCAAACGTGTGCTTATGAGGGTGGACTTCAATGTGCCGGTCTCTGAAGATGGAGCGATCGAGGACGATTATCGGATCAGGTCGGCTCTGCAAAGTATCAATAAAGTGATTTCCGAGGGCGGTTGCCTTGTGCTGATGAGTCATCTCGGCAGACCGGACGGTCACTCAGTTCCGAACCTGAGTCTAAAGCCTGTGGCGGAAAGGCTATCTGAATTACTCGATCAGGAGGTGAAGTTCGTTCCTGACTGCATCGGAACCGAAGCGTTGACAGCATCGGTATCGCTTCAGCCGGGAGAAGTGCTCCTCCTTGAAAATCTTCGGTTTCACAGCAAGGAAGAAGAAAACGAAAGCGGTTTTGCTCAGGCGCTGGCGGTCCACGGCGAAGTTTTTGTTAATGATGCGTTCGGCTCTGCTCATCGGGCGCATGCTTCTACCGTGGGAGTGGCGAAAATTCTTGAGCCTGCCGTTGCCGGTTATCTGATGAATGCCGAGGTGAAATATTTATCTGATCTGATGGCTGAACCTAAGCAGCCTACCGTGGTAGTTTTAGGCGGAGCAAAGGTAACCGATAAGATCCCCGTGATAAAGAGCCTGGCGAAAGTAGCTGACGCATTTTTGATAGGCGGTGGAATGGCGTTTACATTCTTGAAAGCCGAGGGTAAAAAAATCGGGAAATCGTTGTGCGACAACGATATGGTGGAAACTTGTAAAGAGATAATGCTCGATCTGCGAAAATCGGGCATCAACTATCATCTGCCCACTGATTGTATCGCTGTAACGAAAGTTGATCCGAATGAGATAGGCGAGGTTTGCTCTATAGATGAATTAGGCGACAACTTGATCGGCGTAGATATCGGACCTATGACGGTGGCGGAATTCGATCATGTTCTGGAAGGAGCGCAAACTGTCATCTGGAACGGTCCTATGGGCATATTTGAAGTGGTACATTGGTCGAACGGCACTGCCTCGGTGGCAAGACAGCTTGCCGAGCTGACAAAAGCAGGCACAACGACCATCGTTGGCGGAGGAGATTCTGCTGCTGCCCTGAAAGTGTTGGGACTCGATAATGAAGTTACTCACATTTCCACCGGCGGAGGCGCCTCTTTAGAGCTTCTATCCGGCAAAGAATTACCCGGTCTTGAAGTCCTACAGGAGAAAAATTGAAGAAAAGGGAGTTATTCATAGCAGGCAATTGGAAAATGAACCTTAACTTGAGTGAATCGCTGCAACTCGCTGAAGCTGTGGTGAAAGGAACCTCCCAATTTGATAATATCAAGGTGTTGATAAGTCCGAATTTCGTATCGCTTGTGATTGTTTCGCATGCGGCAGAAAATTCATCTGTCATGGTGGCTGCTCAGGACTGTCATTTCGAAGAATCGGGAGCGTATACAGGTGAAACAGCCGCTGAAATGATAAAATCAGCAGGAGCCGGATGGGTTATAGTCGGACATTCGGAGCGGCGCACACTTTTCGGTGAAGACGATGAAACAGTCGCGAAAAAGCTGAAAAACGTACTCCGGAATGATCTTAAGCCTATCGTTTGTATCGGAGAGTCATTAAAGGAAAGAGAAGCAGGAATTCATAAAGATGTTATCAGGAAACAACTTGATCATATTTTGGAGACAGCACCTGATCTAGCGGAAATCGTTATTGCCTATGAGCCAGTATGGGCGATCGGAACAGGAAAAACAGCAACTCCGGAGCAGGCGGAAGAGATGCATGGCTATATCAGGGAACTGATTAAAAATTCTGCAGGTGAAAATATATCAGAAAGTATTTTGATTTTGTATGGTGGCAGTGTATCTTTGCCGAATGCAAAAGAGCTGTTGAGTAGCCCGAATATTGATGGTGCACTTATCGGCGGAGCTAGTCTGAAAGCGGACTCTTTCATAGGCATTGCGGAAGTAGCTGAAGAATTAAGTAAGGAGTAATATAGGTTTGTACGGTATATTAGTAGCGATTCACATTTTTATAAGTCTTTTTCTCGTGATAACTATCTTAATGCAATCGAGTAAAGGCGGAGGACTTGCCGGAGCCTTTGGGGGTGCAGGCACAAGCGCTGTTTTCGGCGGAAGAGGAGCAGCGAGTTTTCTCCAAAAACTGACAACAGGTTTGGTAATATCATTTATGGTAGTCGCCATTTTAATCTCGTTTTCATCCCGGTCGGCAGACGAAGGAACGAGCATCATACAAGAGGCGGCAAGAGAAGCAGTTACCGGACCGGGGGCAACTCTTCCTGCACCTTCATCCCCACCGGCATCGGTGCTTGAAGAAGAGAACTCCGGCAATTGAACGCTATTTGCCGAAGTGGTGGAACTGGTAGACACGCTGTCTTGAGGGGGCAGTGCTCTTTCGGGTGTGCGGGTTCGAATCCCGCCTTCGGCACACATTTTTAAAGTCGGATTTTTTATAAGGATCATTGAAAATGAATTTTAAAATAAACTTAGTTTTAATAAGCGCGTTACTTTTCTCGGTCAGTTTACCGCTTTATGCTCAGGATGGTGAAACAGATTCTGAAAAGCAACAGAGAATAATCAACAATCTGATGGTTGGCGCAAATAAAGCATTTACCGATTCGAATCTACCGGCTGCAAAAGATTCCCTTAAGAGGCTGATGAAGTTGGATTCCCAATTCGCACCTGCTTTTTTCCTTAGCACGAAAATCAGTGTCAGAGAAAAACGATACGACACTGCCGCCGATAATATCAGGATGTCGATCAAACTGGACCCTGAAAATGATAAATATATCAAGGAGCTGAGAAATATTATCGGTCTGAATTACAACGACGGTAATTTGGAATATAAAAAGGGAAACTATCCGAAGGCGCTTGAAAAATATAATACAGTTTTGAAGTTCGATCCCGG
>CBDUTM010000259.1:0-3549 GCA_965369985.1 uncultured bacterium
TGCATTCGCCGATCTCTTTAAGGCTGTTTCTCAGCATTTTACGCCTTTTCCCGAACGTCTTGCGAACGACCTTTTTGAAAAGATCAAAGTTTAATAAATTCTCGGGCAGATTCTTTTTTAGATGAAACATTACGGCTGATGACTCAACTTTAGGTTTCGGATTGAATACTCCCCGCGAAACATTGAACAGCTTCTTCGGATGGGAAAACAGCGCCGCATAAACCGATAGTATTCCATAGTTTTTGTTTCCCGCCTTACTGAGGATTCGGTCAGCTACTTCCTTCTGCATCGTTACCGTGAGGCTACTTGCCGCGCTGAAATGATCGAAAGTATGTATGAGAATCTGGCTCGTGATATTATATGGTATATTGCCAACTATCTTAATCCTTCCTCCCGTTGAAGCGGCAAAATCGGTAATATCAAACTCCAGGAAATCTTTATGGACGACAGTGAATTTGTCATTCTCTTCAAATTCCGTTGCCAAATTTTCGACTAACCGTTCGTCTATTTCCACTGCGGTCACGTTTTTCGCAACTCTCAATAGCTCCTTTGTGAGGCTTCCCATTCCGGGACCGATTTCAAGCACTATATCGCTCTCGCCTATCTCTGCGGCATTGACTATTTTAGCAGCCACATTCTTGTCCATCATAAAGTTCTGACCTAAACTTTTTTTATGACGAAATCCTTGGTCACGGGGCGACATTGATTCGCTCAAATAAGGTTAAACAATTTTTTGTCGTCAGATCAGCCAATTCTTCTAAGGTGATCTCTTTCAGCTCGGCGATCTTTTCCGCTACGTGAATAACGTAAGACGGTTCATTCCGTTTCCCCCTGTGCGGTACGGGCGTCATATAAGGTCCGTCCGTTTCCACTAACAGCCGGTCCAACGGCACCCGCTTTATTACTTCTTCCAGCTCTCTTATGCCGAATGTGGCGATTCCTGTGAAACCTAACAGAAACCCCATCTCAACAAGTTTTTTTGCGAACTTCAGTCCTCCTGTATAGCAATGGATCACGCCGTTGAAATAGCCTGCTGAGAGCAGTATTTCTTCCATCAGTTCATCCGAATCCCTGTTATGAATTATCATTGGCAGATCGAGTTCCTGCGAAAGTTTTATCTGAGTTTTAAATATTTCTGTTTGCGCCTCGGTACTTGAATAATTCTTGTTGAAATCCAGCCCGATCTCACCTATCGCCACCACGGATTTTTCGCCTGCCAGCTCTTTCAGCGATGATATATAATTTGAATCGGCATTGTCAGCATCATGTGGATGCACTCCGACCGCGGCGAACACACCGTCATATTCAGCTGCGATATTTACGCATTTCCTGCTTGATTCGATGGTGGTACCGGGAGTGATCATCATTTCAACTCCCGAGCTGATGGCATTGTATATCAGTAGGGGCAGATCTTCAGAATAAACTTTTGAATCAAGATGAATATGTGAATCTATAAGCAACATTAGAACTAAATAGGTCTCCGTTTAAAGCTTTAATCAATATAACAGCTAAGCCTTATTCTTCAACCTTTTTAGCTCTAATGAAACATACTCCAGTTTAATGTTTGAGTTATTTATTGATCTGCAATACGTGAGCTACAAGTCATCAGTCTATTCTTTCCTTGACGCGTTGAATGTAAAGGGGGGGAGCAAAAGATCGATAAGAGCACCTCCGGGTGACAAATTACCACTCATTTTTGAATTATCTATTTTTAAATTTGTATAAATTAAGAATTCAACAGGAAAAAAACTTGAATCAAGATGAACTACAAAACAATCATTTTTCCCTGAGCAATTTCCTGCGATGCTCAGTGTGCCAATAGTATTAAGATTTACAGTTCCTGAGAATTCAGATTCAGGCTCATATTCTATTAAAGTTATTGTAATAGGATAATAACTTTCTTCATGATTGCTGGCAAATTCATCGAAGGGGCGGTTATTAAGCGTCGTTACCTCGAAAATCATCACTGAATTATCCACAGACGAAGAGTCGGAGCAGCTGAAACCCAAAATCAAGAAAATTATAAAGGCTAAACGGTTCATATACCTATCTCCAGTCCATCGCTACATTTGTAATACCTTTTCCCCTATCAAATGTGAGGGTATCCCACGTTAACGTTGCAAGATCTACCACATAAATATCTGCTCCTCTCTCTTCACGCGGATAACCCATACTACGGGTTTCGCTGGTCACATACCTTTGTCCATCAGGTGACCATGCACCACGAAAGTAAGTCACTGGCTGACGCCCATCCGTGAGGGAACGGATATTATCCCCTTCTGAGCTCATTAAAAGGAGATCAGAAAGGTGGTGTTGGCGAGGCTCAGGTAATTGCGAGGTGTATATGATTTGAGTACCGTCCGGAGATATTCTTCCATAGCTGTTATTTACTTTAGTATCAGTTAGATATCGTTTGCCTTTACTATCAGGATCATAAGCTAGTAGCTCTGTTGGACTCACACTTAGTTTTCCTGTGGAATCATGAAACATGAAATCCTCACTCAAGAGTATTTCACTTTTCTGTCCCGAGAACCAATCATACGGAAAGTACGAATACCCCCTCTCGGAGCTAACCTCAGCTTCAAGCAATAACGTCTCATTACCGCCGGAAGCTTCCATCACATATAGGTCGTTTATAATCGAGAAAAATCCTCTGCGCCGCACATAAGCGATCTTTCTGCCGTTAGGTGACCAAACAGGTCGGGAACCGTTCCGTATCAGTTTGTATAAGAGATTTCCCTGCATATCCATCATCCAGAGGGGATTCCATTCCCTACTCTCACGGGGACCGCCCTCGACAACAATGCGCGACTTATCGGGCGACCAACGGCAGTATATATAGCCCTCAAAGAGAAATTCACCGTTATAGTCATAATTAGCTATAACCCGCATGTCAGTTCCGTCGGGTCTTATAGTACAAATTTGGCTGAACTCTCGCGAGTTGCGAGTGAACATTATACGTCCATCATTGTCAAATTCGTTAGAACTCACAGGGTTATCACCACATGACGTCAGCACGAAACCCAATGTCAAGAAAATTATAAAGGCTATACGGTTCATTTACAGTGTCTCCGTTTATCTTCTTTGTAAATTTCTACAAATACAAAAGTAATAATAATGCCGAGATTAGATCTGCTTTTATACATAAGCAAATCCTCCATATTGGTGTTTTTACTACGCTATAAATGGTACGCCCGGCTTACTGCTATACAATAATACGAATTGTAACTACCAGTTTAGCCTCTTTTATTTATTTGTCAAGCTGTTTTTCGGCATACACGCCGATTAAGGAAGATATTATACGATATTGTTCGCATAACATTTTAGAATTGCGCAACTAGTGTGATTCTAAATTATCGAAAGTTAAGATATATAGATAAACAGCAGCAGAACCGTTCCGGGAGTTAGTTTATAGGCGAGCCGTGCATTCTTAAGATTAAGGTGCGGTCAGGGCAAGCCCTAACCCGCACACTGTCGCCAAGATTTAATGTCGTGCTGGTTGGGGTCTTGCCCCGACAGTAAGACATTAATCGCCAATTTAATTTATCC
>CBDUTM010000260.1:0-3452 GCA_965369985.1 uncultured bacterium
GAAACTGACGGCATTGAGACGGCTAAAGAGTTAAAATCTCTTCATAACATTCCAGTGGTGTTTGTATCTGGTGCATATGATAATAAAACGATTGAAAGAGCAAAGCAAGCAGAACCGATGGGATATTTAATCAAACCTGTTGATGTCCAGGAACTAAAAATTACCATCGAATTCGCTATTTTCAAGCATAGGTTGCAGAAGGAGAAGGAAAATCTAATTACTGATTTGACAGATGCAGTAACGAATGTTCTTAAGAATTATGCCAACTCAGAAAATTTGACAATCAATCCACATGAATGGTTTAAGTAAAAGTGAATTGAATTTGCTCCCCAAGGTTTTATGTATAGCTATCAATAGATCATCATCAATTCTGCATTACGGGAAAAATGGTCACTCTCAGGTCACTAGACCTCTGAAAGTATTGATAATACAGAGAGGGCATAGGACTCTTAATCCGTTGGTTGAAGGTTCGATTCCTTCCGGGAGCACTGGTATATCTCCTTCATTGTCAATTTCAGTAACCTAAAAAATCTATGAAATCGCGAGGTTTTGAGAAAATAGGTTATAAGACCCTGAGCGAGCTGCTTAATAAACGAAAATTTTTGCAACAATGCTGGTTTATTATCGTAATAATTCATAAGCAGTATTAAGGGTTTGGAAATTTTCCATCAACTATATCATAATTGATTTAGGAGACAGCAATGGGAATAGATCGTAACTATTTTAGATTAGTTTTTATTTTGATATTAGTTCTGACGTTAGGTTTTTCTTGCGCTCAATCCCCTCCAAAATCGGGTTTATTACTATGGAGTAAGAAGATAGGCGGCAATCTCTGGGCACCTTTGAACCACGCCAATGGTGTACTCTATTTTGGAAGTGATAATTCAAAATTTTATGCATTCAACTTAGCGACTCAGGAGGTTGATTGGGAATTTAGCACAGGTGATTTTGTTCGTTCAGGTTCCGCAATTTCAGGTAATCTAGTTGTATTTGCAAGTGATGATGGGTTTCTATACGCACTGGATAAAACATCGGGGGAAGAAAAGTGGAGGTTTGATCTTAATAGCGGAAATATAAAACGAATATTACCAGATCCTGAGCCGCCCTACGAATACGACTACATGCATTCATCTCCAGTTTCTGATGGAGAAAATATCATTATTGGCAGCGCTGACGGGAATCTTTATTCAATTGATTCTCAAACAGGATTGGAAATTTGGCGATATTCAACGAGACAGAAAATCCGTTCGACACCTCTAGTCACTGCCGATGCCGTAATATTTGGAAGTTGGGATGGGAATCTTTATGCAGTTGATGCACTAACCGGGAAAAATATCTGGAGATATGATACCGGCAATATAATACAAAGCTCTCCTGTCTTATGTGGCGACAAAATCATTATCGGCAGCAGAAGCGCCAAAGTTTTCGCAGTGGATCATAGAACAGGAGAGCATATTTGGACCCATACGCATGAAGACGGTTCATGGGTAGAATCCTCAGGAGTCTGTAATGATGGAGTTGTATATATGGGTAGCTCAGATAGGTTGATGTTGTTTGCATTCGATGCTGAGTCGGGAGAATCAAAGTGGGAATTCAAGACAGGTGGATGGTCCTGGGGTACACCTGTTGTTGAGAATGGAGTCGTATATTTGGGTAGCATCAGCGCATCACCATATTATTTTGAGGAGGTGGAATTACAAGCAGGATTTTACGCAGTGGATAAAATGACCGGTAATCTAATATGGCAAATGGCTCCCGGGATGATCGAAGGTTATATAACAGCTGGTATTTTTTCAAAGCCGGTAGTGGTGGAAGGTGTAATTTACGTTGCCGGACTGGACGGTGTGTTATATGCGTATCAAGAGTAAATAATTCCGAAGGGAAGTTGTCAAGTTCATAGTTTGTAACCACGTTTTCTGTAAACATTATCGTAACAAATACGAATTTGTAGCATAATGAGTGGGCCGATTTAAGGGGACAGAACACCAGTGAAAATATTGTTTTAAAGTATACATGTGAATCGATTGCATTATCGGCAAAATTAATAACACTTAGAAAGATATTATAAATTAAGAATTAATCGCGGAGATAGCTGTTAGTATTCTTGAAGAGATCGTAAAAGCAAAAATGAGGTATTCGAATAAAGAAGTTTTCCTGCAATTTTTACTTGCGGGGAAAAGACAGGTGAATTAAATTCACAAGCCGGGCAGAGAAAAACTAGCTCAACCAAGTAATTTTTTTAAAGATTAACGAAATTAGATACCACATATTGACTAAATGATCCCTCATTATAACTTAAGGATATTCATTATGATCAATTATCTCCGGCAATCAAAAGATATTGGACGCTGACAAGACTATTAATAATGAGCCCGAAAAATATGCTGAAACTCTCGCGGGGAAATGGTAAAAAAAAAATTTCAGACAGACTGATTTGAAAGAAAACAATAAAAACACAATGAACTTATCAGACGGTTTCGGACGGGTCGTCGGAGATCTACGAATCTCTGTTACCGAAAGGTGTAATTTCAAATGTGTTTATTGCCTGCCTGACGGTGATCATGTTCACGGTAGGAAATCAGATCTTCTGACGTTCGAGGAGATAGAGCGGCTCAGTACAATATTTGTCGATCTCGGTATCAGAAAGATCCGGATAACAGGCGGAGAGCCGCTTATCAGGCGTGATCTTCATCTTCTTATCGATAAGATCAACAGGATAGATGAAAATCTGGACATAGCTATCACCACAAATGGCTACTTCCTCAAGGATCAAATAAAGGATCTTGTCTCAGCCGGTCTTAAAAGGATCAACCTTAGCATAGATACGCTTAACGCGGCGAAGTTTGTGCTACTGACCGGTATGAATAGCCTGGACAGGGTTTTGGAGTCGCTGGATGCTGCCCTGGATGCGGGGATAGAACAGATAAAATTCAACGCAGTGGTGATACGAGGTTACAATGACGATGAAATTATCGACCTCGCTGAATTTGCCCGGCAGACAGGGCATGTTATGCGCTTCATTGAATTTATGCCGCTTGATCAGGGTAGGTCATGGAGCAGGGATGATGTTGTCCCGGCAGATGAGATATACAATAAGATCAATGAATATAAAAAGTTGATCCCGATAGCGGCAAACAGTGAATCAGAAACAGCATTGCGTTATGCTTTTGAGGATGGGAAGGGTGAAATAGGGATCATCGCATCAGTTACGAAGCCATTTTGCGGTAACTGCAACCGAATTCGGCTCACAGCCGACGGGAAGATCCGCACCTGTTTATTCTCTCATTCGGAGCAGGATCTCAAACCGCTGATCCGAGACAATGCTTCCGACGGGGAGATCATAGATTTTCTCAAGTCAGCGATCAGTTTGAAAGAATATGGACACAAGATCAACAAGCCTGATTTCGTTCAGCCTGACCGTAGTATGTCTCTTATCGGAGGATAATATCCTT
>CBDUTM010000261.1:0-3446 GCA_965369985.1 uncultured bacterium
ACGCTCCTTTCACGTGGCCGAATAATTCGCTCTCAATAAGACCTTCCGGAATAGCGCCTGCGTTCACAACTACTAACGGATTATCATGCCGACTGCTTTCACCATGTATTGCCCTGGCTACCAGCTCTTTTCCGGTTCCTGATTCCCCTTCAATGAGTACGGAAATATCCGTCGGTCCTACTTGTTCTATCATTTTAACAACATCTTTTATTTTTTCAGATATACCAATTAGACCATACTTCTTTTGGAGGATCTCGAGTTTAGTTTCAGGAAGAATTTTCATTGCGATTTTCCGTCAGAAATATGATCAAGACCTTTTTGCCCTATATCCTTCCTATAGTGCATACCGTCGAATCGGATATGATCCAGTGCAGCGTAAGAATTATTTATCGATTGTTTAAGTGAATCTCCTGATGAAGTTACACTTAACACTCTGCCGCCATTTGTAAAATATTTATTGTTTTCCTCCCTTGTGCCGGAGTGAAAAATCAATGAATTATTTTCAAATGAAAAATCTAATCCGATTATTTCTTTGCCTGTTTCATAACTGCCCGGATAACCGCCTGAGGATAATACGACGGTTGAAGAATATTTTGCACTTTTACTAAGATTTATGCCGGTTATATCGCCATCTGCCGATCCGATGAGCAAATCGAGAAATTCTTCACCTATAAGAGGAATCACAGCCTGAGCTTCCGGATCCCCAAATCTAACGTTAAACTCTATGACCTTGGGACCTTCAGCAGTAATTATGACACCTGCATAAAGCAATCCTTTAAATGGAGTACCCTCGCTCTTCATTCCTTCTATCACTGGAGTAAGAATAGTTTTCTTTACCACTTCGTATATCGCTTCAGTCACAACAGGGGCCGGTGAATAGGCGCCCATGCCACCCGTATTCGGACCTTCGTCATTATCAAAGGCTCTTTTATGATCTTGTGAGCTGGGCAATATCACAAAATTATTTCCATCAGAAATTGCAAAGATTGATGCTTCCTCACCTTCCAGTAGCTGTTCAATAATGACTGTATCACCCGCTTCGCCGAAGATATATTCAACCATCATTTGCCTTATGGTCTCTTCTGCTTCCTCTAAAGTTTTACAAACTACAGCGCCCTTACCTGCTGCAAGACCACTTGCTTTCACTACACATGGTTTAAAATCGTTCCCTAAATATTTAAATGCATCATCGGCCTTTTCAAATCTATTATAATCAGCCGTTGGAATTGAATAGCGTGACATGAATTCTTTTGCAAAAAGTTTACTGCCTTCCAATTGGGCGGCTTTTGATGTTGGTCCGAATATTCGGAGTCCGTTGGATGTAAACAGGTCGACTATACCGTTTACCAACGGCACCTCAGGTCCCACAACGGTTAAATCAATATTATTATCCTGAGCAAATGATAATAACCCTCTGTTGTCAGAAACGTCGATCTTGATCAATTCCGCTTCCTTCATACCGGGGTTTCCAGGCGCGCAGTAAAGATTGTTGACTCTGCTATCCCCGGCAATTTTCCAGACCAAAGCATGTTCCCTACCGCCGGAGCCGATAACTAAAATATTCATACGGCAACGCCTAATTCTGTTTCAATTTTTTTAATTTCATCTCGAAGAAGAGCTGCGTTTTCGAAATCCAGTTTTTCAGAAGCATCCAACATTTCTTTTCTGAGCAGATCTAATAGATCCATTTTGTCCATTTTATCTGAATACTTATCTGAAACACTACTTAGTTTACGATCCCTCGTATATCCGGAAAATGAATCAGCAACCGAAAGCGTTTTTCTAATTTCTTCCTCGCTCTTTTGAATAGAGGTTGGAGTGATTCCATGCTTCTTATTAAATTTATCCTGCTTTTTTCTTCTCCTTGTGGTTTCTTCGATAACCTTTCGCATCGACTCGGTAATTTTATCCGCGTAAAATACTACTTTACCTTCCACATTACGAGCTGCTCTGCCTGCTGTCTGCATCAAGGATACTTCTGACCTCAAAAATCCTTCTTTATCCGCATCAAGTATTGCTACAAGTCCAACTTCAGGAAGATCTAATCCTTCCCGTAATAAATTTATTCCCACAAGAACATCAAACTTATTTAATCGAAGATCTCTTAATATCTGCACTCGCTCTAATGAGCCAATTTCAGAATGCATATATCTCACTTCAATTTTTAACCCATTTAAATAATCAGTAAGGTCTTCTGCCATTCTCTTCGTAAGCGTTGTAACAAGCACTTTTTCACCTGATTCAACATTACTTTTAATTTTTGTGATTAAATCATCTATCTGATTTTTGGAGGGAATCACTTCAATTTCAGGGTCAAGTAAACCCGTAGGTCGTACTAGCTGCTCGACAATGATACCTTCACATTTCTCAAGTTCGTAAACTGCGGGTGTGGCAGATACATAAACAATTCTGCCTATTTTTGAAGTATACTCGTCAAATGTTAGCGGACGGTTATCAAGAGCGGATGGTAATCTGAAACCGTAATCAACGAGAACGGATTTTCTCGCTCTGTCCCCCTTATACATCGCCCGAATCTGAGGTAGAAAAACGTGAGATTCATCCACGATTGTAAGAAAATTATCAGGAAAATAATCTATCAGTGTATCGGGCGGTTCACCGGCTTCCCTATTGGCGATCAATCTTGAATAATTTTCTATCCCGGAACAATATCCTAATTCTTGAATCATCTCAAGATCGTATTTAGTTCGTTGTTCTAAACGCTGAACTTCTAATAATTTATTTTCGTTTCTAAGATCTTCAAGGCGAAGTTCGAGTTCTGCCTCAATTTTGACCACAGCTGCTTTCATTTTCTCTTCAGGTGTAACAAAATGTTTTGCAGGATAGACCACCGCCCTAATTTTTTCTCCTAATATTTCTCCTGTCAAAGAGTCTATAATGGAAATATTTTCCACCTCATCTCCAAACAGTTCAATCCTGATGGCATAATCATCGTACGCCGGGAAAACTTCTATGACATCGCCTCTTACTCGAAATGTACCTCTCTCAAGAACCATGTCATTTCTTAAATAATGAATATTTACAAGATTTAGTAAAAATTCTCTTCTGATAACATCATCACCTTTTTCAATGATGATACACATTCCCTTAAAATCAGCCGGCGAACCAATACCATAAATACAAGATACTGATGAAACTACAATTACGTCTTCTCTCTCGAGTAACGCGCTGGTTGTCCTAAGCCTGAGCTTATCTATCTCTTCATTGACAGAGGAGTCTTTTTCAATAAATGTATCTGTGACGGGCAAATATGCTTCCGGTTGATAGTAATCATAATAAGAGATAAAAAATTCGACCGCATTATCAGGGAAAAGTGATTTAAATTCTCCATAAAGCTGTGCCGCCAATGTTTTATTATGAGACATAATTAAAGTAGGCCTGCCGATATTCTGTATCACATTAGCCATTGTAAAGGTTTTGCCGCTACC
>CBDUTM010000262.1:0-3441 GCA_965369985.1 uncultured bacterium
GATGGTATTGAAAAAATTTGTCTTGCTATCTCAGAGGGGAAGGAGAATGAAATTTTCGAGTCTATTGCTGACAGAAATGGATGGGACCACGTTTATGGTCATCCCATTGACGTTCTGGGTCGTATTCTTAAAGCTGCTGAAAAGCTAGGTACCACTGATGTTTTTAGAGTTACAACGGAAGATCCGTTCATTTACACTGAAAATTTTAGCAGCCTATGGAATCGACATGTAACTGAAGAATTTGATTTTAGTTCTTTTAGCAATCTTCCTACAGGGACAACATTTGAGATCATCTCGGTTAAAGCACTAAAAGAATCCCATACGGATGGAGCTGATAAACATAGAAGTGAATTAGTGTCTTCATATATATTTGACAACAAAGAAAAATTCAAACTGCTTATAATGGAAGTTGATTCGCAACTTCAGCGTTCCGAAGTACGATTTGCAGTGGATTACCCGGAAGACCTGGTATTTTGTAGGAAAGTATACAATGAATTGAAGGGATTCGAAAATCTGATTAGAATTAAGGATGCTATATCCTATTGGGATAATAATCCCGAGATTCGAAAGCAGGTGGAACAAATTGGAACGGATTGGGGCCATGGGAGGCTCTGGAAGTAGATATTTCAAGATACCATGAAATTAAGAATACAGATATTAGTAGATAATCCAAATAGTTGGGTTGTTCCGTTCTCAAAGCAATTGCAGAAAGAGCTAAATAGGGATGGGAATAAAGCAGAGCTTATTGATTCTCACCAATTGATCAAAAATGGAGATATTTTAATTCTGTTAAGCTGTGAAAAGATTCTCAAAAATGCTTTTCTTGAATTGCATAAACACAATCTTGTTGTACACGCGAGTAGATTACCGAAAGGCAAGGGGATGTCTCCGCTGACGTGGCAGATTTTAGAAGGGGAAAAGATTATATTTCTCACGCTGTTTGAAGCTGCGGCTAAATTAGATTCCGGTGTTATATACGAACAGATGCAGATCAAGTTTGAAGGTCATGAATTAATCGACGAAATGCGAGATATATTAAATGAGGGTACACTAAATCTAATGATAGATTTTATGAAAGATTATCCAGATGTTTCAGGAATAGAACAAGAGGGAGAAGAATCTTTTTATCCCCGCAGGAAGCCTGAGGATAGTCGTTTAGACCCTGCTAAAACTATTGAAGAACAATTTAATCTTCTTAGGATAGTAGATAACGAGAGGTATCCAGCATTTTTTAAGATGTTTAACCAAAAGTACGTTTTAAAAATATTCAAAGTCGAATGAGAGAATATGTTAAGTATTGACGAGAGATTGATAAATCATACTGTGCCTCCCTATGTAATAGCGGAGATGTCCGGAAACCACAATCAATCACTCGAACGCGCACTTGAAATCGTCGAGGCTGCTGCGGACTGTGGTGTACATGCCCTAAAACTTCAGACTTACACTCCTGACACCTTAACGATCGATTCAGATCGTTCTGAATTCTTCATTTCAGATAAAAAGAGTCTTTGGAAGGGTAGAACTCTTTATGAACTCTATAAAGATGCTTACACCCCATGGGAATGGCATAAACAGATATTCGATCGCTGTAGAGAGCTGGACCTGACTGTCTTTAGTACCCCGTTTGATGATACGGCAGTAGATTTTCTTGAAAGTCTTGATGTTCCGGCATATAAGATTGCCTCTTTTGAAAATGCGGATCTACCGTTAATAAAAAAGGTAGCTTCAACTGGAAAGCCAATATTTATGTCGACCGGAATGGCGAGTTTACCTGAACTTGATGAATCAGTACGAACGGCAAGAGATGCCGGTTGTAAAGACTTGATCCTTCTGAAGTGTACCAGTACCTACCCCAGCGATCCTGTAGATTCAAATATATTAACAATTCCCCATATGATTGATACGTTTGACTGCATGGTTGGGATTTCAGACCATACTCTTGGTATCGGTGCCGCAGTAGCCAGCGTTGCGTTAGGCGCTGTTGCGATTGAAAAACACTTTACACTGTCTCGGGATGAGGGTGGCGTTGATTCAGCTTTTTCGTTAGAACCATTGGAAATGAAGATGTTGGTTGAGGAAACAAGAATAGCACATGATTCACTTGGATCGGTGCATTATGGAACGACCCAATCGGAGAAAAAGAGTGTTCAATTTCGTCGTTCAATTTTTGTGGTCGAGGATATTAAAAAGGGAGAACTACTTACGCAAAAGAACGTCAGAATAATTCGGCCGGGTCATGGTCTGGCTCCCAAGCATTTTGAAGCGGTAATGGGAGAGAGGGCAATAAAAAACATCAAACGCGGCACTCCCATCAAATGGGAGTTACTGAAGTAATGACCGTATTGCGCCGAGATCTCCACAAATAAATTAATCTTAATAACAATTAGCCCATTATAATTTTCTATAGAACGGACAGAATTATTAAATTAACGAAATTATGAAGCACATATTTTTTTCTCCTGATTACGGGGCACTGATAAGATCTCTAATTATATGCGCTGATCTGAACCAGAATGAAGAGAAGATTTTCGTTATAACATTACAACCGCAGGAAGAGCTCATTAACTATCTCTCAATTCCCAATAGCAAGATCGTATATGAGCCTTTAATTCCGTCTGTTAAAAAACCGTGGGAGCTTGTAAAAATTTGGTACAGCATAAGAAAATTATATCATGAACAATTCTCTGATATGAGCAATGCTAATGTATACTTTTTTGAGCTGGGAGGAAACCCATTTGATTATTATTCGATGAAAAGGCTAAGTAGTATGAACAAACTGTATTTTCAAGAGTACTACTCTTACGATAAACATCTAAAAAGAATGGAATCATGGCGGAAGAATACGGTTGCGTTCGTATACAAAATAATATACGGGATCGGCTTTGATGTATATTATGCGCATAAGAATTCAGTATACTTCACTATGAAAGAGAGATTTTTAAATAAATATTCCGTGGAATTACTTCCGGAACCGGAAGAGGAAAAGATTCAGAAAACTTATAAGAGATATGCTTATAGTGATGAAGAGATGCGAGATGTCAAAGTCCTTTGCCTACTTGCGGATTATGCCAAATACTGGTTGGTTACCGAAAAAGACGCAGAAGAGTTTTACGAACGATTGGCTCATTCGCTGTTGAAGAAGTTTTCTCATGAAGAAATAGTCATCAAATATCATCCCACTTTCAGAGCATCGAAGCCTATTTATTTCGCTGATTTTCTCGAAGCTCCGTCATTTATATCGGCAGAACTCATGTTTTTTTCAGGTCAGACGAGATATATTATTACTCCGGCTTCTCTTGCGCTTACGAACGCTTTGAAAGTTAAGAACCTCAGACCAATCGCTCTAATAGATCTTATCAATATTTCCGACAGTGATGAAGCTACGAGAATTAAGGCTACAGTCCAATCAGCTGCAGGAACGGATGGAAGAGAAATTTTAAT
>CBDUTM010000263.1:0-3429 GCA_965369985.1 uncultured bacterium
GATCAAGGATTGGGGATTTTTGGATCTGTTTATACTACCCGGATTTCGAGAACGCACGTTTATAGGAAATGAAGGGCGTCTCCGACCTTCGCTCAATATAGATACAAGGGAAAGCAAATTTGAAGCGACAAATGGTAACAAACATATAGACCTTGCGGCAAGGTGGACACATTCGATCAATATTTTCGATATTGGTCTCTCCCATTTTTGGGGAACCAGTAGAGAGCCTGTTCTATTTATATATGCATTGTCTGCTGAAGGACCACCCACATTTGCACCGAGATATGATATCATTAATCAAACAGGTCTTGATCTGCAGGCGAGTCTTGGAGGCTGGTTGTGGAAATTCGAGGGTATTGTAAGAAGCGGTCAAGAGAGACGATTTACCGCCATTACTTTTGGCTTTGAATATACTCTCGTTGGGATCATGGAATCCGATGCTGATCTTGGAGTCATAGCCGAATACCTGTACGATGATCGGGGAGAAGCTGCCAATACCATCTTCGAAAATGACTTATTCATCGGTGGGCGGTTAGCATTGAATGATGTTCAATCAACAGCGCTCCTTGCTGGTTTTATTTTTGACGATAATTCCGGATCAAAACTTCTCAGAGTAGAAGGCTCAAGGCGTTTTGGCGCGGATTGGATCGTCGAGCTCGAGATGGCGGGATTTTACGGAGCAAAATCGTTCGATCCGATTTATTCATTCCGTAAAGACGATTACTTGTAACTTAAAGTTTTAAAGTATTTCTAATTCGTAGCACATAATACTAAAAAAGGGCTTCTAATTTTAGAAGCCCTTTTTCATTATATCTGACGAAAACTTTCTATAGATTTTTCATACCACCATCAACGATTAATTCTTCGCCAACCATATAAGAAGATTCGGATGAACACATGTAAGTAGCTGCTTTTCCTATTTCCTCCAATTCGCCAAACCGTCCTGCGGGAATCATACCGATAAATGCTTTGGTCATCTCATCTAACTGTTCCTCGGATGCGCCGATTTTTCCAAAAAAAGGTGTTGGAAATGCACCCGGCGAAAGAACATTCACTCTTATTCCGTTTGACACAAGCAGCTCAGCTGAAAGTGCTCTCGCTAATGAACGTACAGCGCCCTTAGCAGCGGAATACACTGAAAATCCCCCTAAACCCTTATGATGGGCATTTGAGGAAACGATCACGATTGATGAAGGATTGTTCATAAAAGGAATAGCATATTTAATCGTAAAGTAAGCTCCTTTGAAATTTGTGTCTATTTGCGCATCGAAGGATGCTTCGTCAACCTCTCCTATCATCTGCATTGTAGCGGAACCTGCGTTTACCATGAGGGCATCAATTTTTCCAAATTTATCATTTGTTTGATCAAACAGGTTTTTCAGATCATCTGCTTTTGTAACATCGCCCGGAACGGCAAATGCCTTTTCTCCCAGCTCAGCTACTGCTGCATCCAATGCTTCGCTATTTCGACCTGAGATTACTACAGATGCGCCTTCGTTTATGAAATCTTGCGCTGCTGCCAATCCAATGCCACTTCCGCCGCCTGTGATGACAGCGACTTTATCTTTCATTCTCATTCTACTTATCTCCAATCCGGCTGGGATTATTTTGAAATATCGATACTGCTATGAACTACCGATGCGTAAATTAGAAAACAAAAATTCATATATCAAGCGTTAGAATTATTACTTTAGTAACAACATTTTTCTTGTCTGGAACTATATTTCAATAGTTGTATAATTTATATTCTTCGGAAAATATTATATCATACCGCAAAAAATGAGTGGAAATGGCGTTCACCAATGGAACGCGCTGACTAATAGGTAAGCTTCAGCCTCAGCTGCATAAAGCCGGTCTCTTTGTGGATATGTTCATACTCTTCAATGAAACCGTATTTTTTATAAAAGTTTCGACCAATAGCGTTGTCTTTAAACACATCAAGTTCCAGAACATTCCGTATACTTTTCGCATGGTCCATCAATGCGCGTCCGATTCCTTTCCCATGAAACTTTGGATCTAAAAATATTGCCCCTACTTCATTCCCGATAAGTGCGATAAACCCGATGACAGTACCGTTCTTCTCATAGACCCATGTCTCGGCATTCGGCAAATAAAAGGATGGAATTTTCTGCCGCTCCTGTTCTAAAAAATCTTCGCTGAGGAAAGGATGAGCGAGTTTAGATGCAGAATACCATGCTTCTAATAAGTCTGCCAAATCCCTTTTTTCATATTCTCTTATCATCTTTACGCTACTTTAATGTTTAACCTTGAGAAAATCACTTCTTATCGACCCGAATTATAATTTATTTTAACTAATATTCATTGACTTTTTGTCTAAAATTGGTTAAAACACACGGCTACACCATAATTGAAAAATAGGTATTAAAAAGGATTAAAGATTCAAATGGAAATACGTAACATAGCGATAATAGCCCATGTTGATCATGGCAAAACCACGTTGACCGATGCTCTTATGCAGCAGACAAATATGTCCGACGGGAGCGTGACGATGGATAGCAATGCCCTGGAACAGGAACGTGGAATCACGATCTACTCGAAAAACACGTCAGTCTATTATAAAGACACCAAAATTAATATTGTGGATACTCCCGGTCATGCTGATTTCGGCTCGGAAGTTGAGCGGGTACTGCGGTCTATCGATTCGGTGGTTCTCGTGGTTGACGCTCAGGAAGGACCAATGCCGCAGACGAAGTTTGTGCTGAAGAAGTCTCTCGAACTCGGACTCAAGCCTGTTGTCGTTATAAATAAGATCGATAAACCCGCCGCTCGTCCTGACGAAGTACACGAATTGATCTTCGAACTCTTTTTAGACCTGGGCGCAAACGATGCTCAGCTCGATTTTCCCACAGTTTACGCGATAGCAAAACAAGGGACGGCAAAGATCCGATTGGACGATGAGGAAATCGATCTCTCTCCTCTTCTTGATACTATTTTAGAGCATGTAGCCCCCGCATCAAGCGAAGACGCCCGGGATAAACCGCTTCTGGTTCAGACTTTCAATCTCGGTTATGATAATTATCTCGGACGGTTAGCCGTGGGAAGAATATATGAGGGTAATATAAAAAGCTCTGGGCAGCTGATCATTAAAACCGCATCGGGCGAAATCCGAACTGGATTGATAAATAAGCTGTTCACATTCGAAGGGATCAACAGGAAAGAAGTGGACTCGGCGAGCGCCGGCGATATTATAATGATAGCTGGTCTTTCGGACATATATATCGGTGAGACGATCTGCGAAATCGAGGATCAGAAAGCGCTTCCAGCGATTGATATTGACGACGAACTGAAACAGCTCAGGTGGATAACGCTTGGTAAACAGGATGATGAACCAGGCGATGATCGTGATCACGCCCGCAGCGATGCTCAGTCCGTAGAGGATGATCAGGTGTGGGATCGCTAGGATCCATT
>CBDUTM010000264.1:0-3412 GCA_965369985.1 uncultured bacterium
CTGTCGCCTGAATCCCATTTTCTCTCGTCTAAGCTGATAAAATTCTTAAGAATTTTTATTCGCTTGTTTAGATCATCCAGACATTCCGATTCAAATTCCGGACTCAATTCTCCTTCAAACAATGACAGCGATAGAGGAAGAAGATCAGTGTCGATTAAGCTGTAGGCCGCATCAAGATCACCTTTCCGGCATAATTTAAATAGTTCTTCCAACATTCGTGTTGATTTTCCAAAAGCCGATAATACTACTACAGGATTTTGGTCTAGAGATTCATTAATGACAGAGATGACCTTCCTGATCGAAGCAGGATTTTGGAGCGCAGCCCCTCCAAATTTCATTACTATCATATTATCAGATCATTCCTTCTGAGTGCAATAATTCAGCATTAAGGATAGCGGATCCTGCACCTCCTCTAACCGTATTATGACCCAAAGCAACCATGCGGAACGCATTATCGTTGACTTTTTCTACTCTACCCACAGTGATAGCCATCCCGTTTTCCTGATTCACATCGAGTCTAGGTTGAGGACGGAAACTGTTCTCACCAAGATGGATAGGGTGTTTTGGAGCAAGAGGAAGATCCCTCTCCTGAGGAATTCCCGAAAAGTTTTTAAGTAGATCATTTATTCTATCGACATCGGGCGTCTTATTTGTCGTGATAAACATTGATACCATATGCCCGTAGGTCACCGGAACACGATTGGTTTGAACACTCACTTCGCATTCATAATCAACGATTTGTTCTCCATTGACTCTACCGAATATTTTTGTTATCTCTTTTTCGATTTTAGGTTCTTCTCCGGTTATACACGGCATTATGTTATCACTTAAATCTAAAAATGATACACCGGGGTAGCCTGCGCCGGATGATGATTGCATTGTCACTACAAACAGCTGCTTAAGACCGAACTCAGCTGAAATGGGAGCGAGGGCAAGCGCAATTACTACAGCAGAACAGTTAGGATTTGTTACTTCCCATCCTCTGTCGCTATTGGCAGGGATCAATTTCAGATGATCAGGATTAACTTCGGGAATAATGAGAGGTACATCGTTATCCATCCTGTGATTAGATGAATTACTCACTATATTATGCCCTTTTTGTCTGTAAGCAATTTCGATTTCATCTGCTACCCTAGAATCAAGCGCCGAAAAGAGAATAGGCGTATCAAGATCACTATCAACATCAACGATCTCCATATCTTTAACGCTTTCAGGCATAGGGTCGGATAAGATCCATCGGCATTTATCGGAATATTTTCCTCCCGCAGAATTTTTTGAAGCGACAAGTGCCTCGATAGTAAACCATGGATGATCCTCAAGCATCTTAATTATTGTCTGACCTATGAGACCTGTGGCACCAAGTACTGCGACCTTCTTCTTCAACAAAAAACTCCTTTAGGTGTCAATCAAATATACAGTGATGAATCTAAGTAACATTGTGTTTAAATACAACATAGCCTCTCTGCGTAATAGTATGAGCAAAAAACGAGAAAATGAGTGCATTAAAACTATGCCAACACTAACATAATAGCCTGAATTGCTATAATTAGGTTTCATTTGACTTTTATGATTAAAACAGCAAATAGATTACAAAATATATTACCATCCGCAACAACTGAAATGATGATCAAAGCGAGGGAATTGCAAGCTCAGGGCGTTGATGTTATTGATCTCAGTATAGGGGAGCCGAATTTCCCGACACCGGAATTGATAACTTCATATGCCGTTACAGCTATGAAGGAAGGCTTCACAAAATACACGAACTTTGATGGATTACCGGAATTAAAAGATGCGGTGATCATGAAACTCAAACGCGACAATGGAATTTCGTATAGTCGTGAAGAAGTGATCATCAGTGCAGGCGCGAAACAAGCTGTTTTCAATTCCTTAATGGCAACTTTGGAAGAAGGAGATGAAGCCATCGTACCGGTTCCTTACTGGGTTGCATATCCTGAAATTATAAAATTAACCGGAGCAACACCGGTATTCGCGCCTCTTGATCCCCATGCCGGCTACTCACGGACAGTAAAAGAGATCGAAAATTACGTGACAGATAAAACGGCAGCTATAATTCTCAACTCGCCTTCGAATCCGACAGGTGCGCTTTTGGAAGATAATTTTATCAAAGATTTGATTAAAATATGTATCGAAAAAAATATCCTGATCGTCTCAGACGAGACTTACGAGCAATTTGTATTCGATAAAAACTATAAAAGTATAGCAGCTTATGACGATGCTATGGGCAATACACTGACCGTTAATTCAATGTCGAAGACATATTCTATGACGGGATGGCGAATAGGACATGCTGCCGGACCTAAAGAACTCATCAAAAAGATGACTCAAATTCAGGCTCAAAGTACTTCATGTCCCAACTCCATCGCTCAGAAAGCGTCTATCGATGCGATCAGTGGCGATCAATCCATGGTGACCGAAATGAGGGAGGAATACAAAAAACGCCGGGATTTCGTATATACCGAGTTGTCTGAAATTCCGGATATTTCGCTCAACAAACCTGATGGCGCTTTATTCGCGTTCCCGGATGTAAGCCGCTACTATCGGTTTGTGCACAATGGAAAAGCGGTGGACAACTCGGTAGATTTTACTGAATTCGTGATGAACGAGTTCAATCTTGTTCTCGTTCCCGGCGCGGCATTTGGTTGTGACGATAATATCCGAATTTCCTATGCCGCGTCGATGAATCTAATAAAAGAAGGAATTAATCGCTTTAAAGAAGCTTTAAAAGCGATCCGAAAATTATCGTAAATTTAGATCAAACAAAACAGAAAGAAGGATGAATGGCTAGAGTAATGTTTTATCACAGAGATTCAGAAAATAATTGCGACAAAGTCCACGTATATTACGATGAAAATGTCGCTCCGTCAATAGAAGAAGTCAAGGAAATGCATGACGATGGTCAATGGGTTGATCGCTTTACGCTTTCCGCGGGAGAGGACAGGCTCGTGTCTGAAACATTAGAGGAAATGGCGGACAGACTGCGCGGCAGCCGCGACGGAGAGAGCATTAGTTAGCTAATAACAGATCTGCTGATTCTCCAAGAATTCTATTAATGACCATTTTAGTCATATATAACTTGACAGCCTGAATTAAATCGTTATATTGGTTCATAGTGGTTCAGTAATTTTTACATCAAAAAGGAGTTACTATATAGGATAAACTGTTACTGTTCTAATTCTTATTTTTTACCATATAACATTACTAAAATAGTCATGAATAACCCAACAAAAGGATATTATTATGATTAAAATGTTACTAAGATTTACGATGATCACCCTTTTTTCAGTGTCAAGTCTATCGGCTCAGAAAGAAAATCGCGTAGGCGGCGCACTTCTATCAGGAGCAAATAGCGTACCTCCTGTTACATCCTCAGCCACAGGAACACTCACCGGAG
>CBDUTM010000265.1:0-3399 GCA_965369985.1 uncultured bacterium
GGTGGTCCTCCCGGAGAAGGTATCACACCTTCCGAAACTCCCATAGCCATTTCAGTTCAGCCGGATGGTACTGTGCTTATAGGAGATAATGTGGCTGTCGTAGTTCCAAGTGTAACGGCTGCTGGTTATATTCCTGCGTCATTTTCAGAAATAGAGCATATAGGCAGTTCCACAGGACAGGTTAAATTGGATATAATTGACCCAACTGAAATTATTGACAACAATATGTACTTAATATCATTTCAGGACACTTCGATTTCCGGAAAATCTCTCATAGACCCTGATACATTGACTACAAAATGGTTCAATTTGCTGAGTATAGCCGGAAGTGATACAGACACACTGATATACCGGAGCGACAAATTCAACGAGGGTGATGAACTCCCTATTATTGATGGATTTCTGTTGAGCCTTATTAACGTAGAAAGGATTGAATTTGATGACAGTTCCGGGAAATCCAAGTGGAATGGAGACAATAGTGACAAGATGGAAATTGTATTCAGGCTCCATCAAAAGGGTTTTATCTTAGGAGAGCCGTTTCCCAGTGATTACAGGATAGAGATAGGAGAATTAGGCGTCGCAACTTCCAGAGAAGTCACGAGCGCCGAAGCAGGTGTTACCCTTCCGGCGATTGAGGTTAATTTCAAGGTCAGAAATGTATCTTTAGACAGGTATATAGATTTTGCCTTTTGGGAACAGGATCTTACAGGTGAAATAGGTATGTTGAGCGTAATGGGAACTGATGCTGACAGGATAATATTTATAGATTCCACTATTGTCGGTGGCGAGAAAATTACATGGCAGTTCCTGATGGAATGGGATTCGACTGCTCGGCAGCCTCAGTCGGGTGATACTGCGTTCATATTCATCAAAAAACCGTTTTTATCACAAGATAGATATACATTCACGACCAGTGTGCCTAAGATAGACAATCCACTTTTAAAAAAGGATATATCCAAAGTCAAGGTAGTCCCTAACCCCTACGTTGCTGCTGCATCATGGGAGCCTAAGAATCCGTTTTCCAGTGGGAGAGGACCCCGCTCAATACACTTTAATCATGTTCCTGCCGTTTGTACCATACGGATATTCAATATAATTGGTGAGCTTGTTGACGTGATCGATGTGAATAACGCTTTAGAGGATGGAACTGCTGAATGGGATCTTTTAACAAGAGACAATCTCGAAGTTTCCTATGGTATATATTTCTTTCATATTCAATCTGAAGATGTGACGACAACAACAGGTAAATTCGCAATTATAAAGTGATATGAGAATAATTAATTATATAAATCACACCTTCTGGAACCTTCTGATAATACTGTTGGTTTTAAATAGCAGTTCAGCTCAGGAAATCAGTAAAGTAGGAACTACTGCAGGAAAGTTTTTATCTATTCCGTCCGGCGCCAGAGGGATGGCTCTCGGAGGAGCCGTAGTTGCTACAGTTGATGATCCGAGCGCAATGTATTGGAATCCTGCGGGTCTTACGCGGATATCCTCTATGGAATTTGCTTTTGATTATTTACAATGGTTTCAGGATTTGAATCATGAGACTATCGGTCTTGTGTTTCCGTTAGGAGTACAGGGTATAATAGGATTCAACGTCGTAACATTCGGTACTAATGATATGGAAGTAACTACAGAATCAAATCCGGAAGGCACGGGCGAGTTTTTTAGTGCCAGCAGTTTTGCTATCGGTGTCGCCTACGCACGAGCACTAACAGCTGATTTTTCAATTGGTGTAAACACTAAGCTTATCCGGGAGCAAATATGGAACTCTTCGGCTTCCGCATTAGCGATGGATATCGGTGTCACTTATACCACACCTTTCAACGGTACACTGCTTGGGTTTTCAATATCAAATTTTGGTCAAAAATTACAGATGGGTGGAGCAGACCTTTTGCTCAAGGTTGATCCGTTCCCCACAAATTCCGGGAATAACGAAAACCTCACAGCAACTCTCAACACTGATGAGTTCGATCTGCCGTTGCTAATGAGGATCGGTGTGGCAAACAATGTAATAAACACCGAACAGATGAGATTGACCCTTTCCGTTGACGGACTTCATCCGAATGATAATACAGAATCAGTAAATTTAGGCGGGGAACTCGCTTTGGCGAATGAAACACTTTTTCTTAGAGGTGGATTTAATGCGCTGGCGTTGCGGGATAGGGCAACAGAATTTGCTTTTGGCGCCGGTCTTAAATACCCTATAGGGGGAAAATTAAATTTAAATGTTGATTATGTTTTTCAGAGTCATCAGTTTTTAGGCTCTGTTCAGATGTATTCACTTAGGATAGGATTATAACAGATAGCAGAACAACAAAAAAAGGAGAACATGCCATGAAAAATCGATGGCTACTATTAACATTAACCGTGAGCTTACTTGCGTTCTCTGTCACAGCTTTTGGACAGAATGTAAACGTGACATTTCAGCTCAATACAGCTACCGCTATTGGAGTAACTGATACAGCCAGTACACTTACAGTTCGAGGTGGTTTGGCTCCATTGACATGGGATGCCGAATCAATTCAATTGACAAGTCTGGGTGGAGATTATTGGTCCGCCACGGTTGCATTTGATACTACAGGTGGTGCTACCGATCTTGAGTATAAATTCCATCATGATCCTAATGACAATTGGGAAGATGGTGGCAATCATACCTACGATCTTACTTTAGGTGAAACTACATTAGCATTGTGGTATTTCAACGATGGAACAACAGTACCATATACAGTTACTGATAGCATTGATGTCTATATCCGCGTAAATATGGGCAGTGCGGAAGAAGAAACTATCTCATTCGATCATAATGTTGACTTCGATGTCGTAGCAGTAAGAGGTGCTCCGGCACCACTTGACTGGGGTGCAAATAACGTTAGTTTAACATTAGATCCCAGATCAACTGACTCCCTATGGTATTCGGGCACAATAAGTTTCAATGATACTATGGCAGGAAAAGCAGCTGTCTATAAGCATGTATGGTCAGCGGATCCTAATTGGGAAGGTAACGCTGATCGACCCTTCACAATTCCATCGAGTGATACAACAATTCAATGGACTTTCTGGAATAATACCGAAGCGACAGGTGAGCCTGTTGTACTTCTTGATGGGAATATATTGTTAACCATTGATATGGCTTCTTACATTGCCACCGGTGCATTCGTCCCCGGAAGTGATATTCTTCGTGCTCTTGGACAATTCCAAGGATTCAATAATCAGGACGTGGATGCCGAAATGATTCTCACATCAGGTACTGAATACGAAGTAGTAGCTGCCTGGTCAAGCATAGCGACTGTTGGTGCGACACATAAATTTTTCATTGATATTGACAGTTTAGCTCACCCGGATTGGCTTGATCTTGGTTTAAGAGAAACACTTGCTGATGGAAATCCGAGTGTC
>CBDUTM010000266.1:0-3391 GCA_965369985.1 uncultured bacterium
CTGTATTTCCACTAAAGATGAGTGAACTCAGTCGCAGAAACCGTTCTCAAATTAGAACCAAATTTCAAACTATACTAGGAAGGAGAAATAATTATTTTTTACTGGGACCTGATCAGGTTAAATTAATCTTGCAGAGCCAAGGTCTTAACACAACTACAGAGTGCCTAAGCGTTGAATGTCTCGCGAGTTTTGGAAAAAATGTCGAGGTGGATTTTGCCATTGGCGGAGAAATCAAGAAAGTTCAAAATGGTTTAAGTATCAGTTTATCTCTTGTTAATTCAATCCAATCGAAACAAATGAATTCGATCTCAAAAATAATCAGAGGTGATCTAACCCATATAATAAATAATGAAATTTCTTCTCTGATCAATGATTTACTTGATAAAGCTAAAGAGCAGAAGTCCGGTTCGCTGGCAGTACAAAGTGATGTCGATAGCGCAGCTGTTTATGTGGACGGTATTTTGGCAGGCAAGACTCCATTTTTCACATCAGATATCAGTTTTGGCAGTCATTCGATCAAGGTTGTAAATAGAAAAGAATTTAAAGAACAAATTAAGAAGATATTTATCACGATGAATGAACCTGAAGCAATAGTAATCGCAAATTTTAGATTTAAATTAGGTAAACTTTATGTTTCTGGCTTACCATATGGAGCCCACTTGACAATTAATGATATTTCTCTCGGAGAGATTCCATATAAAGATACCAGTGTATTTTGGGGGGAATATAATGTTACCGCCGGTCATATCGGTTATTATGATAAAACTGTATTAACAGATGTCAACAGTTATAATCCAAAGCACATCAAAATCGTGTTGGATCGGAAATCTAGATATCTTGCTGCCTTTTACTCAATTGTAATACCGGGTATGGGTCAGAAATACTCTGAACATTGGAAAAGAGCAGTTTTTTTCCCTATAGCCACATATTCTGCGGTCAGCGCAAGTTTATTTATGGATCGCCATTACGCAAGCGCTCTGAAAACGTATGAAGTTAAAAGAGACAGATATAAAGAATCGTTACTGGTCGATAGTCAAATAGACTTTCGTAGGAATCAAATGGATGATGCATTGGATGAAGCAAACAAGAGAAGAAGAATTGGCTTTATAGCTATGGGGGTCACAAGTGCGCTGTGGATTATTAATGTTGCTGACGCATTTCTTACATTTCCACCGGCAATTAGAGATCCGTGGGAATCTGAGAAAGCAAAATTTCCTTCTCTGAGTTATTCACCAGAAAACGAATCACTGTTATTATCTTTTGATGCGCGGTTTTAGGCATGAATAAGTTTATCATATTCTTTTTCATAGCAATGTTTATCAGTTGTTCGCTTGTAGAAGATGCTCCGGATGCGACAGATTATGCCAATGTTTGGGACCCAAGTTCAGATTTCTATTCCCCCCCGAAAACACTAATTACACAAAAACCTGCTTCTTTAATAAAACAACATACTACAACTTTTTCCTGGAGCTCCACCAGATTCGGCTCTCCAAAGGGTACAGATTTTGATACATCGGAATATGTTAATATCGCCTGGTCGCTGAAATTAAATGACGGAGAGTTCACTAACGTTTCTACTTTCCGGGAAACTACTTTTACATTCCTCACCGATACACTAAATATCTTTGAGATTATGACCCATTATCCAAATGGTGAGATCGAAAGTCCTTCTACCATATATAAATTTCGAGTGGATGAAATTGATGGCTCTTCTTTGCGATTTCACCCGAGAAAAATGACTGATGTAAGTGTGGGAGTCTCTTTCGAATTGGAAATTTATGCCGAAGAGGTTGAAAACCTTACCGGCGCAAAAATTGTTCTTCAATATGATCCCGATTCACTAAGTATTCAAAGTGTATCAGCTCCCTCCGATTCCCAATTTATTATAGCTGGTAACGGTGGAACGACACTGTTTATGCCTCCTGACTTTTCGGACAGTCTTGGAATTGTTACACTGAACATGGCAGTAGCCGGAGGTACACCTTTTAGCGTGAATGGTATCGGCAAGTTAGCGATAATCAGTGTCGTACCGCTTGTTTCGGGATTATCTACGATCAAATTCTCTGATGCGTCAATTTTTAGGAATTTTGAAAATCTTGATATCCCAATATCCCGCAGAGTCGAGGGAATAATCATTGCTGAATAAATTTAAGATCAATTATCTGATTAGAGTATCAGGAATTATTTTCATATTTAATTCCATTGCCCTTTCGGTCACTCCGTCACTAACCGTTACCTTGGTTGACGATGGAGAACTATCAGGTAATGTATCATTTAATTATACTATTAGTGACGCGGAAAGTATTGCGGTGGATTTGAAGGTCGAGTACAATATCGGCGGTGATTGGTTAGTGGCAACTACTATAGGAAATATATCGGCACTTCTGCCCCCAATGTATTCGGGCTCTATTGATTGGAATTCTCTCAACGATGCTAATGGTATCGATTTTCCAACTACCATGATTAGAATCACTCCTTCCGATTCCAACGGTGTAGGAACTCCGGGTGAAAGTCAATCTTTTCCTCTCGATAACAATCTTCCTCCGACACTTACTATAGAAACACCGTCCGATGAAAATTCGGGAGATATAAACATATCCTATACTCTTTTTGATATTGAAGGAGATGATCTTGATATTCTCGGAGAATATAATATCGATGGGTCATGGCAGCTTGCTATATCTATAGAAAATATAACGTCGCCAAATTATTCAGGCACTTTAATCTGGTCATCTCTAAATGATGTTCCCGGCATCGACGAAACTCAAACATTATTTCGAATCAGAGTATCCGATAACGATTTGGGAGAAGAAGCAGCTACAAATCCATTCCATGTTGATAACAACCTTCCTCCGACAATAACGATAGAGACACCATCCGGAGAAAGTTCAGGAGATATAGCCATATCCTATACTCTTTCAGATGTTGAAGGGGATGATCTTAGTATAATTGGAGAATATAATGTCGACGGCAACTGGCTATTTGCTCTTACTATCGGGGGTATAGCATCGGCGAACTATTCGGGAGAATTAATCTGGTCATCTCTGAATGATGTTCCAGGTATCGACGAGACTCAAACATTCTTCCGAATCAGAGTGTCAGATAACGATTTGGGAGAAGAAAAAGCTACGAATTCATTCCATGTTGATAATAATGGTACTCCTTCCATTTTTATTTCAGGACCACTAAACGAATTTCGAGGCGATGCGAATATCAGTTATAATATTTCTGATAATGAAAATGACACCTACGGGATAAGAGTAGAATATTCAATTAATAATGGTTCTTCGTGGTTGCCGCCTGATATTGCAGGTGATACAACCGGATTAACGCTTAAATCCGGAAATATAATCTGGAGCTCCTTAAATGACATTCCACGATTTGTAGGTAC
>CBDUTM010000267.1:0-3389 GCA_965369985.1 uncultured bacterium
GAATTTATCCCTTAGACCGAAGAAGATAGACTCCATTTCACTTCCCTTGAGAATGCTGGGCGTTCCACCACCAAAAAATATTGTTGCGACCTCAGTGAGGTTTTCCTGGGTCGATTCAATTTCTTTTAAGAGAGACTGAACGAAATTAGTTCTCAGAGATTTGTCGTCATCTCCGCTCTCAATTGAATAAAAATCGCAATATGGACATTTAAATTTACAAAAAGGAACGTGAAGGTAAATTCCGGATGTTGAGCCTAGCTCAGTATAGTGCCGATTCTCGACCAACGAACTCTTTCAATAAAATTATAAAGAGGTATTGTCTTATCCCATGACCAATAAATTATCATCCCTTCGCCAAGAACATTCTTCATAGGAACCAATCCCCAATAACGGCTATCGTAGCTTTCATCCCTGTTATCGCCCATGACAAATATGTTGTCTTCAGGTACTTTGATCGGACCGTAATTATCTCTGTTGCCGGCTCCTTTAGGATATATCAGACCTTCTCTTAAGGTTTTGTTCCGAATGTTCGGATCAGTGAATTTAGCGTAATGTGGAAATTGTACGATCTTGCCGTCAACATAAACCTTTTTATCTTTAATTTGGACTGTCTGTCCTCCAACGGCAATTGCCCTTTTAATATAATTTTGGCTTGGGTCACGAGGATATTTGAATATGATTATATCCCCGGGACGCGGATCTTTGAAGGCAGGAAGTTGCCAGTTTGTTCCGGGAATACGAATTCCGAAAATAAATTTATTTCCAAGAATGAAATCACCAACAAGAATGGTATTTTCCATTGAGCCTGTAGGTATTTGATATGCTTCAACAATCGTCGACTTGATGATCATAGCGGTTATAACTATACCCGCCAAAGATTTGGCGTTCTTTACGATACTTTTAGTATTAAAATTACTTTTCATATTCTTTCTTGTTATACGGAACAAGGCAAATTATTGTTTCCTACTTAATAGAGTCAAGCGTTATTCCGTTTGAAATAGAAACTCCTTTAAGTATGGAACGGATCACCACCTCAGCCGCTGCATCTCCTATCATGTTTACATTCCCTTCACTGTTTCCCGTGGATACCGCAAAAACTATATCTCCATCATACATTGTATGAGAAGGTATAATTGCTCTTGCTATGCCGTCCTGAGCCATTTGAGCAACCTTTGTGGCTTCTTCCTTATTTAACTCTGCGTTTGTCGCTATTATAGCGAGAACAGTATTTTCTAAAAAAGACTCTGCTGATTTCGGCAACTTCCATTCATCCCGATTTAGACTACCCACAAGCAATTCATTTGTATGTGGGTTTATCACGTTCCCGAATGAGTTTGTAACGACCAAAGCACCCACCGAGATATTGTTATCGAGCATTAATGATGCACTACCAAGTCCGCCCCTTCCTCTCTTATCGCCGGAGATGCCTCCTGAAGATGCTCCGATTCCTACTCCGTGCAGACCTGTCTGCGGTTCCGAATCGGTGGCGTTTTTTGCTGCTTCGTAACCCATTTCGATTCCCGGTCGAACGTTCGGCGAGCCTACTCTTAAATCAAATATTACTGCAGTTGGGATAATAGGGATTTTTGCTACTTGCACATCATAACCTATCCCCTGCTCTTCAAGATATTTTTGAACGCCGCCTGCCGCATCAAGACCGTAAGCGCTTCCGCCTGTCAATAATATCCCGTGAATTTTTTCTACCTTGCGAACAGGTTTGATCGATTCAATTTCTCTTGTTCCCGGAGCGGATCCTCTCACATCAACTCCGGCAACGGCGCCATCTTCAAACAATGCTACCGTACAGCCGGTTAACGCTTCAGTGTTTTCAGCGCTCCCCACGCTCACACCGGGAACATCTGTAATACTATTTCCCCATTTCCACATCATCTGGCGATCGACATAAAATTAGCTTTGATTATGATCAGCTCGCTTCTACTGCTTTTTCTGCTACTAAGGCAGGTGAATATTTTCCTATAAGAGCCATCAGGAAATTCTGCATAGAATACATCTCAACTGCAAATGGCAGAAACCCCAAAAAGCCGATTATGGGCATCTCAAAATATTTTGGACCGGCACCAAGTGGACCGGGTACGGTATAGATCCATTTCGTGTATGCCCAATAATTCCAGAACTCCCAAAGTAATCCACAGATAATTCCGGCAGCAAAAAGATTGAGTAATTTAACAGGACTTCCATTTCTTAAATCAGGAAGAAATGATTTTCCTCCTAACCATTCGTTTATCGGCTCGAGAAGAAAAACGTATCCGGACCAAACTAAGGCATAAAGATAAGCGGCAATTTCCATCGGAAAGGCAAACGGAATTAAGACCATCACCGTCCCGATAACTACATAACTTTTCATAACTCTTGGACCGATCTTCCACTTATTTATTCGCAATTTATCGAATGGACCGAGGTATTTAACAAATTCGTAAGTTAAAAGTATTCCGGGAATTATAGTAGAAAATGACCATGCAGACGAGAGCCAGAACAGTGGAATGCTGTCGGGTGTACCGATATAATACCAATTATTCATATAGAGGTCGTATGCTTCGAATAACAGCCATACTAAAACCGACCATGGAAGCATCCACAAGAATTCACGTCTTTTCTTAAGGATATACGAAAAGCCCGTTAATCTAAATAATAACGCATCCATAAACATTATGTAGCCTGTCCATGAAAGCGGAGTCATATAACTCAGCACGAAACTATTTTCAAATATTAAACCGATCTCGGCAAGAAAAATGATAAGTAACCCGAGCCATCCATAAAATTTCATCTTATAATTAATCCTTAATTATCTAAATAATTATTCACTTATGACAACGGAATAACCTGCTCTTCTATTATCGGGAGCAGGTACCATTAATCCTGTTGAATGTTCTCTGCCTATTGTTTGGGCTGAACCAACAGCTTTTCTTTCTTCCATAATATAACCTAAAGATTCTAGTCGGGTTATCAGCATTTCGTCCAACCCTCCTTCTTCGTAATTCAAAACATCCGGGATCCACTGATGATGAATCCGCGAAGCGCTAACAGCTTCAGTTGGGTTCATTTTAAAATCTATATAATTTATCAGTACCTGAGTTGTCGTAGAAATTATTCTGCTTCCACCCGGTGAGCCGGTTATTAGAACAACTTTTCCATCCTTCTCAACAATTGTCGGAGTCATTGAGCTCAGCATTCTTTTGCCGGGAACAATGCTGTTTGCTTCCTCATGAATCAAGCCATATAGATTCGGCGAACCAGATTTGACCGAAAAATCATCCATTTCATTGTTAAGGAAAAAACCTGCTCCTTCAACTATTACTTTGCTGCCGAAATGAGAATTAAGTGTTGTGGTTACCGCAACAGCATTACCCCATTTATCAATAACAGAATAG
>CBDUTM010000268.1:0-3377 GCA_965369985.1 uncultured bacterium
CATTTCTTCGTCTTCGGGCATCGGAAGAGGCATGTTGCTGTTAAAGATGTCAGTAATTATTTTCCAGGAACCGTTTACACGCTTCAATAATTCCACGTAATTGCCACTGTCGCCGATAGCATCGCCTTCATCGGGCTGTATGGTGAGTGTATAGCTGCCGATAATGTAAGCCATATCTCCGTCTATAGAAATATCTGTCACAGTGACTTGTAAATCACCTATACCTATGTCGAGGCTTGTTTGGATCCAATTTTGTATACTCTCTTTACCCACAATCATTGGGCTATTTGGCGGAAAACGTTTTCCCTCTTCTGTGTAAAGCGCGGCAACAGCAGCTGCATCACCTTGGTTGAAAGCATTTATCCATTGATCGCTGAGAGCATTAATAGCTTGAAGGTCCGCAGCAGAAGTATCAGGTGGCGGCGCTGTTGTGCAGCTTACCAGTAAAGACACGGTAAACAGCAGGATTAAGACATATTTATTCGATTGATTTTGTAACATGATACACTCCCGGTTGTGTTACTTATAGTGCACTAAAGAATAATTCATTGAGACGCAGAATGCAAGCAAATATGCGGCGGCAGATTATTATTTCAGCAGAATCATTTTCCGAGTCTGGTGAAATTTTCTCTCCCCTTGAGGGGAGTGCCCGCAGGGCGAGGGGTGTAACCGTTCAGCATAATTAAATATTGAGTAATTTTCAGAATCACACCCTCCGTCACTTCCCCCGCCAGAGACGGTGTTCGTGACACCTCCCTCGAGTGAGGAGGTTAGGATACCTGACGTTAACAGGATTCTATAGGGGATAATAGGAGGAAGAATTATCGACGAGAACATCTCTGAAGAGCAGATCTCGATGACGCAGGAGCAATTCGACGAGAAGATCGCTTCACGGCTTAATCGTCAGGCAAAAAAACTGAAAGAAGAATACGCCGAACAGAATTCGGTGTTAGAATCAAAAATTATCGAGCTGAACGAAGAACTCTCCACGTTTCCGACAGAAGAAAACGAGGTAGTCGAAAAATTGAAAGTCGAATACGAAGCCGCTATCAACAAGCAGTCTGAAGAGACGAAAAACGCAAAGATCGAACTTGAGCGGCTCCGCAACGCAAACCGCGAATCGAAAATGCGGAACGAAGTTGTGAGCAGATTGGCGGAGGCAAACGCTATCTCGCCCAACGATATCTGGCTTATACTGCAATCGAGCGGGATGATCGGACTCAGCGAAAACGGAGACGTTCTCCCTCTGAACAGTGCCTCCGGAGAACCACTGCTTTCAGGCAGCGGGAAGCCGATGGACATAAAAACTTTTATCGAGGGCTATCTTTCCGAGCGTCCTCATTACGTCAGCAGTTCCGGGAACCGCGGTTCCGGCGGGAAAGGCGGACGGGCAACGCCGGCAAACGGCGGTAGCATCGCAAAAGATATTCGTGGTGTTTTTTCAGATGGCGGTTTCCAGCAGATCGAAGCCGACATGCAGAGCAAGGGGAAACTCTGGCACGGGGGAAAAATTCCAGAATGGGATAAATAATTATGGCATCATTGACAATGGCGCAGGCTGCGCTATTAACTCAAGACCAGCTAATACAGGGAGTAGCGAAGCACATCCTCACGGTTGACCTCTTCGCGAACACTCTTCCGTTCGTCCCCACGAACGCGAAAACGCTGGTCATCAACAGGGAGCTGATCGAATCGGGAAGCGCTTTCGTTGATATAAACAGCAGTACAAATTCCACAGGGGCAACAGTAACTCAGGATACCTATCCGTTAGGAAGGATCGTGGGCGATGTTGAAGTGGATGATTTCGAACAGGTAGCGATGTCCAGCATCAACGATCAGATGGGACTCCAAACCGAACTGAAATCGAAGGCTATCGGCAGGAAGTGGAAGGACGCTATCATCACAGGGACTGGAACGTTTCCGCAGTTTACGGGAATTTCCGGTCTTGTGGACGCGTCGCAGGTTATCGAAGCGAGCTCCACGACCTCAGGCGGTTCGCTGACTCTTGCACTCCTCGATCAGCTCATCGATCAGGTGACCGCAAGAGACGGCGAAGTCGATTTCATCCTGATGAATGCAACGATGAGGCGGAAGTTCAGAGCTCTCGTCCGCGCTCAGGGATTCAGCAACGAAGAAGTGGAACTCGGATTCCTCGACCCGATCACGGGCGCGAGAGGAACACAGAAGATCCACTCCTACGACGGGATACCGATCTTCAGGAACGATTTTATCGGAACTGAAACGGTGAACGGCGGCTCAGGTAAACACCGCATCTATGCGGGAGTTTACGGCGAGGGAGAAGGACTTGTGGGTCTTTCGCCTTCTGACCACGACCCGGGAATACGTGTGAGCGTTCCTTTCCTTTCGGAAACGAAGGACGCAACGCTCCGGCGAGTGAAGATGTACACAGGGCTTGCGCTTTACAGTAAGAAAGCGCTTGCGAAACTGAGTAATCTCTCGGCGGCATAAGCCGGAAAATAAGTAGATAGTAAAGAGGCCCCCGAAAGGGGGCTTCTTTTGTTACGTCAAATTCATAACACACCCCGTCTTTCGTCCCGATAGATCGGGACTAAATCCACCCCTCTTTATAGAGGGGAATTAAAGAATGGTGCTGGTTGGGGCTTGCCCCGACAGTACCTTATAATAATTGCAGTCAGGGCAAGCCCTAACCCGCACGTAAAATATTCCGCTACATTCCCCCGAAAGGGGGCTTTTTGCTTTATAAATAGCAGAAATATGCTAATAAAATTTGACTTTTCGGTAAAAATGCCTATACTGTATGGTATACTCATTAATCTATGAGATGAATCGTTTTGAGAAATATTTTTAAAAAGTACAAAGGTCATCAGGGAAATAGTATTGCAGCTGTTTTCCTGTTCTCGATGATAGCTATTATCCTGATATCTTCCTGCGGGGATTCCACATCACCGAATATTAGTAGTGTTTTTGAAGATCCGGTTTTCGAACAAATGATGCGGCAGGAGTTAGGTATACCGGAGGGAGAGATCACTTCTGAGGATATGTTGAGTATTACTAATTTCCCCAGAAATACAGATTATCTGGGACAAATAACGGATATATCCGGGATCGAATTTTGTCTTAATTTGACAGTACTGAATCTTCGTGGTCATGATATAATTGACATCACTCCGCTTTCCGGTCTCAGTAAGCTGACAAATCTGACACTGACTTGGAATGACATAAAAGACATCACTCCGCTTTCCAGGCTCACAAATTTGACATCTCTTGGTCTGGGTGGTAATCAAATAAGTGATATCGGTCCGCTTTCAGGGCTGACGAACCTGACTGGATTAGATCTGAGTTTTAATCGATTCTTTGATATCACTGCACTTTCCTTGATGACGAACTTGACAACA
>CBDUTM010000269.1:0-3355 GCA_965369985.1 uncultured bacterium
GTTTTTACAAAACCGTTAGTTTTAAGCTTTTTGAGCTGGTGCGAAATTGCCGAGACCGAGTGACCGATAATATCTGACATATCACATACGCAGAGCTCACCCGCTTCGGAAAGGAGGAAGAGTATCTTCAATCTTGTCTCATTTCCTATTGTGGCAAAAGCTTTTGTTATCGCGGGTAGGTCAGGTCGATTTAGCATTTTGATTTGCAGATCCTTGAGTAAGTCAATATCTACTTCTTTCCGTGTACAGGTGATCTCGGAAAGTTCGATAATATTTTGTATTGTTTTCTCCATTATTTTTCCTTATACTTGAACATATGCTCAAATGAATATACGATTAAATAAAATATAAGTTTCAATTAAACTGATGTCAAGCCATATATATAAAAGAATAATGAAACATTATTACAATTGATGCCGTATGTCTATGTGAACAAATGCTAAAATGAAACTAAATAACAGGAGTAAGCTATGGAGCAGTATCAAAATATCGATCAAGAATTAGTAGAAAAATGTCTCGGTGCATTTCCCGCTGAGTATATAAAATTAAGCAGTGAAAAACAGCAGATATCTGCAAAGATCTACAATTTGTTATCAGAGGGTAACCCGGTATCCATCGAAGAGATTGCAAATTCACTTGGAATGGACACAGAGCATGTCAAGTCTGTCACAGATGAATGGGCAGGTATCTACTACAACGATGACGGAAATATTATCGGTTATTGGGGTTTAGCGGTTGAGAAGATGGGGCACAGGTTCAAGTTGGGTGAGAAGACTCTCTATACATGGTGCGCGTGGGATACCCTGTTTATTCCTCAGATAATCGGAAAAACGGCGAAAGTAGAGTCGATGGACCCTCTCACAAAAGAGGTTATCTCTCTCACGGTAACACATGATGGAGGATTTTCAGCTGTCGAACCGACTGATGCCGTCATATCATTTATGATACCGAATACCGAAGAGGTCAGGAGTGACGTTATAAAAAGCTTTTGCCATTATGTGCATTTCTTCGAATCAAGAAATTCTGCGGAAGAATGGATCTCCGAGAGTGATAAGAAGGACGAGATTATGATATTGTCAATCGAAGATGCCTACACGATGGCATTACGAAGAAATGAAATGCAGCTTGGAGAAATCTTAGAAGTAGCTTAAATTCTCTCCACAAACAAGGGGGGAAATTCATCATGGCACTTTCAGCGGTCATCGAGAAACACCATCAAGTAATCATCGGTCTGCTTACATTCGTAATACTATTTTTCGTATTCGCTTGTACGTTCCATGACACAATACCTGTCTGTCATTATCTTTTCGGTTGTGATCATGGTATGCATTCAGCGGCTTTGTAACAAGATCAGAATATATAGAAGCTGATGATCCAATTTTCGGATCGCTGATGAAGTACTTTCACGCGTTCTTGCGAGCAAAGAAAGGGTCTGAAATCAGTGGATTACTTTATTCTTGAATAATCGCCGAATTGAAGTTAATATTAAGGCTTGTAAAGTACAGGAATTCCATAACTACGTATGAGTCGCGCACTGATATTAGACTTAGACAACACATTGATAGATTTCGTTCGATTAAAAGAGAACGCTATCGATGCCGGACTCGCCGGAATGGCGGAAGCGGGACTAAAATTAGATATGGCTAATGCTCGCAAGAGAATTATGGAGATCTACGAGGAGAAGGGTTGGGAATATCAGGAAGTTTTCAACGATTTTATTATTGAAGTCAACAATGGAGTTCTCGATTATAAAATTCTCGCTTCCGGGATCGTGGGTTATCGAAGGGCGAAGGAAAATGATCTCGTTCCATATCCACAGGTAATCTCCACTCTTTATAAACTCGTGAAAAGCGGTATTAAACTCGGAATTGTATCGGACGCTCCAAGCAGGGAAGCGTGGCTTCGGCTCTGCTATCTCAATCTGCACAACGTTTTCGATGATGTGGTAACTTTCACTGACACAGGGAAACGAAAACCCGACCCGGCTCCGTTCGAGGAAATTTTAAGGCGACTTGATATACCCGCAAGCGATGCTCTCATGGTCGGCGATTGGCCCGAGCGTGATGTCGTGGGAGCGGCGGCTGTGGGGATGAAAACCGTTTTCGCGCGATATGGAGACACGTTTGATACGAAAGATTCCGGCGCGGATTATGAGATAGACGATTTCAATGATATATTAGGCATCATCGAAAAGGAAAACGAGAAATGACCGAAGTCGGCATTGACATAATCGAGATCGAACGGATACGCTCCGTCATCAACCGATGGGGTGATAAGTTCAAATCCAAAGTTTTTCTACCTGATGAGATCAGATATTGCGAGGGTCGTTTTCATCCTGCACAGCATTATGCTGTCCGCTTCGCAGCAAAAGAAGCGGTAGCGAAAGCGATTAAATCTTCTTTTGACGTTCCGATGAAATGGCACGATGTGGAGATACTTTCTCAGAAAGGGGGCGCCCCTAAGATCCGACTGCACGGTGAGGTGGCGCAGCGTTGTTCAGAGCATGATCTTTCTCTCAGTGTATCTCATTCAAATATATCCGCTGTGGCGGTGGCTCTCCTAAACTCCAAGAAATAAATTGATACCTGTTGTTAATTCAGATCAGATGCGCAGGATTGAAACACGCGTCATTGAATCGCTTAAAGTTCCCATAACCGCTCTTATGGAAGCAGCCGGATTAAATGTAGCCGACGCTGTGCTTGAGCTTCTGGAAGATCTGCCGGAGCCGAAAGTCGCCTTGCTATGCGGAAAAGGAAATAACGGCGGTGACGGATTGGTAGCAGCAAAGTATCTTACGGCAGAAGGGATCGCCAATGACGTATTTATTCTGGGCGCGAAAAATTCGCTTAGAGGCGATGCGCTGGCTAATCTGAAGATCCTGCAGAATACTCAGCCTGACACGATTTCATTTATTACCGATAGCAAAGGCATTGATCTTTCTTCCTATGACGTGATAGTTGATGCGATACTTGGCACCGGGACTTCTGGCAATCTTCGTGAGCCGATCAATTCCGTTGTGGAGCATCTTTCAACTCTTTCTGCAATGGTGGTCGCTGTGGATATACCCACCGGCATCAACACCGATGACGGCAGCAGGAGCGCGAACGCGGTTAAGGCGGACATTACTGTTACGATGGGGATTCCGAAGATAGGGCAGTTTTTTAACGCGGGAATGGAACATTGCGGAGAGATACGGGTAGCTCCCATCGGTTTTCCTGCCACGGCTATTGATAATGGAAAAGTTGATACATTTATGCTCGAAATGAGTGACATACGGAAGCTCGTTCCTCCGCTGGCTTCTGATCTATACAAACAGAAGGCGGGAAAACTGCTTGCCATCGGCGGGTCAAAAGGG
>CBDUTM010000270.1:0-3353 GCA_965369985.1 uncultured bacterium
GCAGCTCTTTTAGCTGCCAGCAAGAATAAAAAATCGGTCGAGATCGAAGATTTTGAAGAGGCTAAGGACAAGGTGATGATGGGTGTGGCTCGAAAGAGTATGATCATCAATGAAAAAGAAAAAGAAATAACTGCTTATCATGAAGCGGGGCATGCGTTGGTAGCAAGATCATTACCGGAAGCAGATCCGATTCACAAGGTCACTATTGTTCCCAGGGGTAATTCGCTTGGTACTACTCACCAATTGCCGATGGACGATAAATATAACTTTTCACGCACATTAGTTAACGCGCAATTGACAATATTGCTTGGCGGCAGAACCGCCGAAAAAGTAATTTTTAATGAACTCACCACCGGTGCCGGAAATGATCTTGAAAGAGCTACCGAACTCTCACGAAGAATGGTATGTGAATGGGGTATGAGTGATAGAATGGGACCACTGACGTTCGGTAAGAAAGGGGGAGAGGAAATCTTTCTCGGAAGGGAAATCTCCCAGCATCGGGATTATAGTGAAAAAACAGCTCAAATAATTGATGAAGAGGTCAAGAAAATCGTCATCCAGGCTGAAAAAAGAGCCGCTCTCTTAGTTAAGAAAAACATTCCGGCTCTGAAGAGAATTGCACTAGCATTATTAGAATATGAGGTAATTGATAGCATCGAATTGGATGATCTGATAGCGGGGAAAAAAATATTTCCGAATAACAAAAGAAACGGATCAAAACAAACGAAATCTAAAGTTGTCAAAAAAATGAAAGTAAAAAAAAGTAATGTCAAAGAGGGGGAGCAAAAGTAAAAAGTATGACGGTTCTCTTATCGGGTAGAGGCTAAGAAAGTGCCCTCATCGAAGGTAGAATCACTTTCTGTTCAAGCGGGTGATTACCTTCTCCAATTCAATAGACGTACGCTTGTAATGGGAATATTAAATGTAACTCCCGATTCATTCTCCGACGGCGGAAAATATATCAATAGAGACGATGCCATTAGTCATGGGATAAAGTTAGCGGCAGAAGGCTCTGATATCATTGATATAGGGGGAGAGTCCACACGACCGGGAGCAGAACCTCTTTCATTGGAAGATGAATTAAATAGGGTTATTCCTGTCATAAAGGAACTTGCAAAAGAAGTGCAGATCCCAATATCCATTGATACATATAAATCGGAGGTAGCCCGGGAAGCATTAGATGCCGGCGCCTCCATAATAAATGATATTAGCGGTTTAAAATCAGATGATAAAATGGCGGGCATAGCTGCCGAATATGATGTTCCGGTGGTGGTAATGCACATTAAAGGTACTCCGAGAGATATGCAAATTAATCCTCATTACGAAAATATGATCTCTGAAGTGAGGAATTCACTTGCTGAATCAGTTAAGATCGCTTTGAATGCAGGGGTCGATAAAAATAAAATTATAGTGGATCCCGGTATAGGTTTTGGCAAAGATCTGATGGATAACTTTTCTTTAATAAAAAATCTGGATTATTTCAAATCATTAGGACACTTCATTTTGATCGGACCTTCGAGGAAATCATTTTTGTGGAAAACTCTTGATGTTTCTCCGGATGAGACGATTGAAGCAACGGCAGCGGCTGTCACTGCCTGCATTATGGCAGGTGCGGATATTGTACGGATCCATGACGTAAAAGAAGTGATGAATGCCGTAAAAGTAGCAGATTTAATTGTTTCAGCACCGGAATTAAACTGATATGGAACTATTTAAATTAGGATTTCTCAGTGTTACACTCGTGGACGTATTGGACGTCTTAGCTGTAGCCTTTGTATTTTATAAATTATATCAAGCGCTGAGCGGTACACGCGCAGCGCAAATGATGATCGGATTAGCGGGAATATTGATGGTCTCTGTTGTTGTGCAGTTTCTAAACATGAGCGGAATGGCATGGTTGATCGAAAATATTCGCACAGTTTGGGTAATTGCTTTTGTTATCCTGTTCCAGCCTGAATTGAGGCGCATCCTCCTTACGCTCGGGCAAAGCAGACTCGCCAGAAAACTATTCCAGGTCGAAGAACTCAGGGCGATCGACACGGTTGTAGAAACTGCCTTTGAACTATCGAAGAAGCGGTACGGTGGATTGATGGTCATTCAGCGAGACGGCGGATTGAAATCTATCGTTGAAAAAGGTGTTAAATTAACTGCCCGGGCAACAGCGGAATTACTTGTGTCGATCTTCAATCCGCAATCTCCTCTACATGATGGAGCTGTTGTGATCATGGGTGAAACTATCGAAGCCGCTAAATGTATCCTTCCTCTATCGGATAATCCCACAATAGACAAGAGAATGGGAACCAGGCATCTTGCCGCACTGGGATTGTCGGAAGAATCGGATGCAGTGGTGGTGGTGGTCTCAGAAGAAACCGGAAGAATTGCGCTCGCACATAAAGGAGTTTTTCAGAGAGGGTTGGATGAAAGCGCCCTTAGAGGATTATTAAATAAATTATTGATGCCTTCACCCTGATATGGATTTAGATGAAAAAACTTGAGGCGATAATAAAACCCTTTAAACTTGATGAAGTAAAAGAAGCATTGATCGAGATCGGTGTGAAAGGGATGACAGTTTCGGAAGTAAAGGGTTACGGTAGGCAGAAGGGACAATCCGAGCTATATAGAGGAAGAGAATACCATATAGATTTTTTACCCAAAGTAAAAATCGAAGTTGTAGTCACCGATGATAAGGTAGATGAAGCAGTTCGGAAGATATTGAAGATAGCTAAGACAGGACAGATGGGAGATGGAAAGCTATTTATCAGCAGTATTGAAGACGCCATAAGGATTCGTACGGAAGAATCCGGCGATGATGCCCTAAACTAATAAGGAGGTTTTTTAAATGGCAGCTGATCGCGCAGAGGTTTACAAATTAGCAAAAGAGTCTGGAGCGCAAGCGGTAGATCTGAAATTCATGGATTTTCCTGGCTCGTGGCAGCACTTCACTGTACCCGTAAGGAATTTAAATGATGATTTATTTGAGGATGGACTAGGTTTTGATGGTTCAAGTATCAGGGGATGGAAGGAAATAAATGAATCTGATATGCTGGTAATACCTGATCCAACTACCGCAATAATTGATCCTTTCCTGGAGCCGGTAACTCTCAGTCTCGTGTGTGATGTTCACAATCCTATTACGAAAGAAAGATACAGTCGCTGTCCGAGGTTTATCGCGCAGAAAGCAGAAAATTATTTTAAATCAACGTCGATCGGCGACGTAATCAATATCGGACCCGAAGCTGAATTCTTTATTTTTGACGATGTCAGGTTTGATCAGACAGAAAATTCAAGTTTTTATATGGTTGATTCTGAGGAAGGCAGATGGAATTCAGGGACGGACGAAGGACCTAATCTGG
>CBDUTM010000271.1:0-3351 GCA_965369985.1 uncultured bacterium
GAAGCGGATTCAATGAGACATTAGATGAATACAATAATTTTATATGCCATTATTATGCTCTTCCTGCCGCTATTTGCTTTCGGCATAAACATCTTAGTCGGGAAACGACTTCCACGAAAAGGTGATTGGGTATCTATTGCCGCGATTCTCTCATCATTTTCGTTGGCTCTGGCGATATTCACTTATATGCTTTTTGTTAGATATGATCCGACTTTCAGCGCTGAATGGAAATGGACGTGGATAAGCCTACATGGATTTGAAATTGAATTAGGGATATTAGTTGATAATCTGACAATTATGATGGCGTTTATCGTAACATTGGTCAGCGCTCTCGTTCATATTTATTCAATTTCATATATGAAAGATGATCCAAGATATAACAGATATTTTGCGTTTCTTTCACTCTTTTCATTCTCGATGCTGATAATCGTATTATCCAATAATTTATTTGGTTTGTATATAGGATGGGAGCTTGTTGGGATCAGTTCATATCTTCTCATCGGATTTTGGTTCGAAAAAGATTCAGCAGCCAATGCGGGCAAGAAAGCGTTCCTGACTAATCGAATCGGCGATTTTGGATTTTTCATTGGAATATTGTTGTTCTTCTCAAGCGTAGGATCATTTAATTACGGTGACATTATTGCAGGTGTGGAAGCAGGACAAATAAAAGATGGTATGCTCACAGCCGCAGGCATACTGTTGTTTGCGGGTGCGATCGGAAAGTCAGCACAAGTGCCTCTCCATATTTGGCTTCCCGACGCTATGGAAGGTCCAACGCCGGTAAGCGCATTGATCCACGCTGCTACGATGGTCGCAGCAGGTGTATTTATGGTCGGGAGGATCTACCCGCTCTTCTCTCCGGGAGCGTTATTATTTATCGCTTACGTGGGAGCAATAACAGCTTTCATTACTGCTACTATCGCGATCGTCCGAAAGGACATCAAAAAGGTATTGGCATACTCCACTGTTTCTCAACTGGGTTATATGATATTGGCATTGGGAGTTGGCGGTTATGTATCGGGACTCTGGCATTTGACCACTCATGCTTTCTTCAAGTCGCTTCTCTTTTTAGGAGCAGGAAGCGTCATTCACGCTGCCCACACTAATGATATGTTTAAGATGGGCGGGTTCAGAAATAAGATGCCTATTACATTCTGGACATTCTTGATCGCAACGCTGGCGATATCAGGAGTACCTCTATTCTCCGGATTTTTCAGTAAAGATGCTATTCTCACTTCCGCGTTAGTTTTCGGTCTTGCGAATCCTGAGCATATTATTTTATTTATACTTGCGCTCGTATCAGCGGGTCTGACAGCATTTTACATGTTCAGGGCGCTATTTATGACCTTCTACGGAAAACCAAAAGATGAAGAAATTTATTCTCATATTCATGAATCTCCGAGTATGATGACCATCCCAATGGTTATCCTTGCCGCGCTGACCATACTGATAACATTAGACAATTGGCCGGGATTTCAAAATCTTCCCGGTATCGGTGAATTTGCAGGATGGTTTCAGCATCTTATTCAAAAACCTGCAATCATAACGGCGGCAGTGGCGACTGCAGGAGAGACAGCCGAACATGCGGTCTCTCATGAAACAGCTCATACAATTGCGACGTGGCTCTCGATATTCGTTGCCGGCACCGGCATATTATTGGCTTATCTGTTTTATTACAAAAAAAGTCTGTCGGCGAATAAGGTATCGAAATCACTATCGTCAATTTATTCTCTGCTTAGAAATAAATATTACTTCGATGAATTTTACGGAGCATCTGTTATCAGGGGAGTTTTAGGCTTATCGCGGGCCAGTGCGAAATTTGATGAAAAAGTTGTTGATGGAGCAGTCAACGGCACGGCGAAAGTAAGCTTGTACATTTCGAGATTAAGTAGATGGTTCGATGATAATATTGTTGACGGCGCAGTAGATGGTACAGCTTTTATTTCTGAGCTATTAGGTTCCCGGCTTAGAAGAATACAGACGGGAAAAATTGAGAATTACGTCACATTTCTCTTGGTTGGTATATTGATATTTTTCGTCTTTCAGGCGTTATCATAGTTAATGGAGGTTTTTATATAACATGCAAAATTATTTACTTACAGCGTTAACCTTTATACCTGTTCTCGGAATGGTAGTAATATTACTAATTCCACGAGATAAGAGTTATGTGGTAAAAGTGATAGCCGCTGTGACCACTGGGCTTCAATTATGGCTCGCAATACAGCTGTTCCTTGTTTTTGATAGGACCACTACCGCAATGCAATTTACGGAACATTACTCGTGGATTCCGGCATTCAACATTGAATATTTTATGGGAGTGGACGGGTTGAGCGCTCCAATGGTGCTTCTCACTGCGTTACTGTCATTTATCTGCATCTTTGCGTCGTGGAATATTGATAAATCAGTGAAAGCATATTTTGCGCTATTCCTGTTGCTTGATGCCGGTATGATGGGTGTCTTCGTTTCCATTGACTTTTTCCTCTTTTACATTTTTTGGGAAGTTATGCTTCTGCCTATGTATTTCCTTATTGGAATTTGGGGAGGTCCGCGGAGAGAGTATGCTTCCATCAAGTTCTTTCTTTACACATTACTTGGTAGCGTCCTGATTCTCCTCGCTATGCTTGCCTTATATTTCTACAACGATCCACACACATTTAACATGCTTAAATTGATGCAAGCGAGTTATGACTTTGAGTTTCAGAAATGGGTATTTCTTGCGCTGTTTATAGGATTTGCTATCAAGGTTCCCATTTTTCCATTCCACACGTGGTTACCCGATGCACATGTTGAAGCGCCAACCGCAGTAAGTGTGATTTTAGCCGGAGTGCTTTTGAAGATGGGAACTTACGGTATTCTCAGGTTTAATTTTTCGATTTTACCTGACGCAACTCTCTGGTTCGTTGTACCGTTAGCGATCTTGGGAGTCATTAATATAATTTACGGGGCGTTGTGTGCTCTTGCCCAGACCGACTTAAAGAAGTTAATCGCTTATTCAAGTATAAGTCATATGGGGTTTAGTCTTCTTGGTATGGCTGCCCTAACATCTGCCGGAATGAACGGAGCGGTTTTCCAGATGTTCAATCATGGAACTATTACCGCTATGTTATTCCTTCTGGTCGGCGTCATTTATGACAGAGCGCATATCAGAGATGTTGACGGCTTTGGAGGGTTGGCAGTGAGAATGCCTCTATATGCCGGAATGGTGGCGATAGCTTTCTTTGCCGGATTAGGACTTCCCGGATTTTCCGGATTCATCAGTGAAGCGCTATCACTGATCGGAGGATTTGGCTCGGAAAACAGCTCAACCACATTCCGTTGGCTCACAGGCATTGCGGTACTCGGAATTGTACT
>CBDUTM010000272.1:0-3328 GCA_965369985.1 uncultured bacterium
GGGTTCAGGCGCAGAGAAATTGAAAATATGCTCGAAGACCTTGTTTTCCGGGGGGTTCATGAACGGCTCGCTATACTCTTACTCCGCCTTTCTGAAAGGCATGGAAAAGATATCGACGGTAATACGCTCATCGATATCAGCCTTACTCACTACGATTACGCTAACCTTATCGGTTCAACAAGAGAAACCACTACTGCCTGCCTTAACGATTTTAAGCGAGAGGGATTAATTGACTTTAAAAAACGTAAGGTTGTCATCATAAATGAACATGGTCTTAAAAACAGAGCAGCGATCTAAGGTTCAGGTAAAGCTTTTTATCACTGAATTGTGTCCTCAGTGCGCAATTGCCATTAAACGTATCGAAGATTTGGCCATTGAGACAGACACTATTGAATTAGATATTATTAACTTTTCGAAACTGAATAATTCAAACAATAACATTAAAAAACTTGCTGTTACGCCGTACTATGTCATCGATGAGAAATTTGTGGTGCCAGGAACCTCAAGTAAAGAATATATTGAAGGCGTTATCCAAACCGCATTATCCGATGCTTAACAGGCATTTTAACCTGTAACTTTTTTAAATACTCTCAATAAATTTCCACCCAGAATCTTTTCCAATTCATCTTCTGAGTATCCCCTCTCAAAAAGTGCCTTAGTAATTTTTGGTAAATCAGTAACATCATCCATTTCTTTAGGCATCGAACGTACCCCGTCAAAATCTGATCCAAGTCCCACATGTTCCACACCTACAAGTTTTGCGATGTAATCAATGTGGTCGATAAGGACCTCAAATGGCGGTCTGATTTCATCCAATTCGCTTTTAAAGTGTATAAATATTTCGTCTTTGAGTTCGTCCTCTCTCTCCTCAAATTCTAATTCCAATCTAAGAGAATCTATTTCTTTTTTGTGAAGATCAGTAAAATCTTTATAGCGGGTCTCATATGTGCTGTCTACAAACCCTGAATTGAAGTTAACAAATATTACGCCCCCACCCGCTGCAATAGATCTCAATTGCGAATCTTTCAAATTCCGGAAATGAGGTGTCAAACTCCATACAGAGGAATGAGATGCGATCACCGGGTCTTCTGTGATTTCTAAAATATCGGTTACAGTTTGAGCTCCCGAATGAGACAGATCGATCATAATACCCAATTCATTGCATTTTTTGATTACCTGACGTCCGAAGGCTGTCAAACCTAATGGATAGCCTGATGTATCCGATGTCTCGAACTCTGCTGCTGTCGCCCAGCTGGTATTGTGATTCCATGTCGGAGCAAAATATCTCACTCCGCGCGAATAAAAATGCTCCAACTTTGATAGGTCATCTTCAATGGCGTAGCCACCTTCCATTCCAAACGTTCCGGCTATCATGCCCTCTTCGACTGTTGAAAGAGCTTCCTCCGCAGATCTGATCAACCTTATTTGAGTCGGATAATTTTCTTCGACTGATTCTACCGCATCAATTATTTCATTTGCCTTTTTATATGCATTATCATTATCGATGTAATTTATCTTATCCATCCAGATAACGAAAAATATCAGATCCATTCCGCCTTCTTTCATACGCGGTATATCTATCTGACCAATTGTGTTTCGCTCTCCAATATCTAAACCATCCAAAATATTGATAGGCGTGTCATCATGAAGATCTGCTACAAATGAAGAATGATGAAATTTTAAACTTTCATCCACATCCGTACACGAATTCATTAATAGAAAGAAAATTAAAAATATTGTTTTCATATTAATCACCAAATTGAATTTTTGTTTGCCTGTTATCGAACTCAAAGGGATTCAGAACTTCGATCTCACTAAAGCGTTCGTAATCTTCCTGCTGGAAAGTACATAGATTGTACACTCTGTTATCTATCATAGTTGCCACCAATTCAGCGAGACCGATATCTGTGCCTTTAAGGTTGTAATCTCTCACCAAATTATTTATCGTTTTATACGAGCTCAACAGATTGATTATTTTGTTGATAGGTTTCAGATTGATATATTTTTCATATTCGGCGATCGCGTCCGATGAACTAATCGGATTTCGAACATGCCAATCGCTTGTTAAGGCAACTATTAATTCACTCAGGACTCCCATACTAACGCACCCCTTGATGTCATTCTTAACTGCCATTTCACGAACATTTAGAGCGTGTAAGTGAAGCCGTGAAGATGAATCGGCTGCATGTAGGAGCACATCGGTGTTTAGCAGTATGCTGTCTCTAACCACTATAAAAAGCCTTCTTGGACAAATCAGACCGAAGGTGAAGTTCAAATGTTCTGAACTCTACATGCTCCAATGTACCCACGCGTTCTTCAAGGCTACCTCTATAATTCTCCAGTGATTGATTTTTAAGCCATAGATCAATCGCGTCTTTGGAAAATCGCCAAACATTTTCGAACTTTATTGCAGGGATTGTTCCTGCGCGAGCCATTTTGTAAATTGTTGAGCGATTAAATTGTAGATAATCAGCCAGATCATCCGCTGTCAAAATTTTTTTCAGCATATGTTACTTCTCAGATAAATATTTATCCGCCACTTTGAGTGCATTTCTAATATTATTAAATTTCAATATTTTCAATGCGTCTTTAAAATCAAACCACTCATATTCCTCATGCTCATTAGAAAGATTGATCGACCCTTTAAGATACTTAGCGAGAAACATTTTTACTACTTTCTTTATCAGCCCTTCATTCACAAGAAATGAATATCCGAACGTATCTTCAAATCCATCTATGATCTCAATATTAGTTATTCCGGTTTCTTCATTCAATTCGCGTTTTGCTGCATCCAAATCATTTTCGCCGGATTCTAATTTACCTTTCGGGAAATTCCAATAATCAATTCCATGCTTCAGAAGTAAATATTTTCTGATTCCATCGCCCTTAAATAAAATAAACCCCGCAGAATTTTGCTCAAATGTTTCCATTAAAAAAAGCGACCGCTCAAGTTAATTTGAAACGATTGAAAAGTTTCTTTTACTATTTCGCCAGTCAGACTTTTATGATCCACTTCAATTACGCCATAATCAAAACCAAACCCTTCACTCCCCAAACTAACACCAAAAGAAGCATTTTCTCCTGCAAAGCCTGACCTGATTCGGATACCGTTAAAAATATATTCTGCTCCGAAGCGAAATTCTGAATCAGAAGTATTATTATCGTCTCCCAATTTATTAACAATATTTGCTTCCAAAAGGAGACCGTTGAACGGAACCAAAGCAAGACCAACATTAGCAAAAGTGGGGGGCTTAATCCCGAATAGTGAGTCGGTTACTACATTATTAACTGCCAACCCAACGGTTATTGGTCTTCCGAGAACATTCAT
>CBDUTM010000273.1:0-3316 GCA_965369985.1 uncultured bacterium
CCTCATAAAGAACTGTTCGACTATATATTTATTTTGATAGAAATACCCTATACCTATCAAAAATGCAGCAGTACCGACGCCTCCGGCGAGTCCGGTGGTTTCTGTATCAAGAAACAGGGTTCGGTTCAATTCAAACCTTACCTCCGAAGAACTGTTAGATAATATTTTTAGATCTCTTCCTTCGAGATCGATAATATCCTTAAGAGAATATTTTCCGTGCTTATGATCCATATCATACGTGTGGCGTGCAACAAAAATTTCACTATCGGCGGTTGGAATAAAGGATCCGGTAACATATTTGGATATATCATCTTTTGGTGATATTGATTTGGATCTCTTTAATGAGGGGTCTTTCTCCTTTTTAATAGGAGTGTCATTTTGCCTCTCACCATATCGTAATTCGAGTCTGTCTCGTATATCCATAAATTTCTTAATCCGTAATTATGCTGATTTTCTCTTTACTCAGCACCGCTTAAATCAGAGCCGCTAAAAATAATAGTCCTACTGGTATGAGAAAAGGAAGCAAAACAGCAGCTAATGCTCTACGAGAAGAAATTAAATAAATTTCTCTCAATCCGATTACTTCTAAAGCAAGTTTCCATATCACTCCCACTATTATGCCGATAAAGGGGACGATCACAAGGAGATTGGCGCCGCTGCCGTAACTAATTACTCTGAATGTAGTTTCGAAATCGCTTTTCTTCACATTCAACAACAACAATGAAAAATGCAGCATGCCGGTATTTATAAGAAGCGCTAAAGGGATTATAAGAGGTGATAATAAAGCAAATATAAAATAGAATTCATCACCCAGGTCGGGAGATCGCAATTCTTCATCAACAAATAAATTAGAAGGTAACAGAAGCTGCCAGGCAAGGTCTATCAGGGTTCCTGCGAGTCCGCATATCAGCGCATAGATCATTGGATTAAAAAACCCGCCTTTTGCGGGAAGTCTTCGAAAAAAACTGACCGGCTTTGTCATGGAAAGCATAAATGTGGCGCTAAAGGCATCCACATTACCAAGCGTGCTCCTCATTTCCCATGGAATTGACTTATCAGGAATCTCAAATTCGGATTTACAATGCGGACAGACTCCTGCCTCAATATCAATTATATCCTTACCACAATTTCCGCAGCTGTAATCCATTAGTTATCCTTAATTTTCATTTTGTTCACCTATGCTTATTTACCGACTAACAATGCTTTAAGCAGTTCCTGCGCAGCTTCTTTACCGCGCATACCGATTTCATTCATCGGACCAACGCATGACGGGCATCCATCAAGACATTGACACTTTGCAATGTGCCTCGCAGATTTCGCTAATAACTCTGAATGTTCATGAAATAACACAGGGCTGAAGCCAATTCCACCCGGATGACTGTCATATAAATAGATGGCGGGCTCAAAAACATCTATCTTTTCAAGATTCAGCCGTTCTTTCTCATTGATATTTTTTGTAATTCTGATTTTATTTGAACGTTTATTTACGAACCATTCAGAAGAGCGGTCCCCTACACTAACTCCTAGATCACTTCGGTCACACATGAGAATCAAAGAAGCTATATTGACGAGTACATTACTTATGCCCATAATTCCATCAATGATTTCCGCTCTCGAAAAATTAAGTTTATCGGTTACCGCCTCTTTGACGGTGAACCAATAAGCAGTTGTTTGAATTTTACGTATTGGCAGATCTAAATCCTCCTCGCCGAGATTTTCGCCCGTATAAAACTTAACTTTTTTAAAACCGGTGGTTTCTGAAATTAGTTCTATTTCACCATGCTCGACCGGTGAAGAACCGTACATAGCCACATCGAAGATCCCCAATACGTTTACATTTGTCTGTGAAATTGCAATGGTATAATAATCTTCTCCTGATTGGCGGACTGTTGCCCTGCCTTTTTCAAGATCGAGTTCTTCCACAAGATATCTGTTCCCCTCATGAAGATACACAGCATTCTTGAATAACGTTCTATGAGCCGCGCCGTTATCCACCTCAGCAATAACTTTTTCGTTTGCCGATTTGTCAACAACTAAAATATTATTAGAACCGATATTTCTTAGGCTTATTCCTGCTGCAGGATATTTATCCTGAACAAAATGATAATTTTCCCCGGATTTATGAAGTATCCCTTTTTCTTCTAAATATTCAAGAATATCCGCCAAGTCCTCATTCCCGAATTTTTCAGACGGGTTGATCGGCAGCTCAAATGCTGCGCAGATCAGGTGGTCGACTAATATATGAAGATTGTCAGGATTGACTAAGCCATGTTCGGGCGATCTCCCGAAAAAATAATCCGGGAAATTTATTATGAATTGGTCAATAGGACTGCTGCGAGCCACGAGGATCACAACTGAATTCCCGCTCCTCCTCCCAACTCTTCCCGCCTGCTGCCATGTACTTGCGATGGAGCCGGGATAACCCGCTATGACGCAGGCATCAAGACCTCCAATATCAATACCAAGTTCCAATGCGTTCGTGGCAATTACACCGGTTATATTCCCTTCTCTGAGTCCCTTTTCAATAGTCCTCCTTGTTGAAGGAAGATATCCCCCTCTATAGCCTTTAACAAAATCATCCGAATTATTTAATCCCGCAAAGTCTTCCTGTAAATACTTCAGTATTATCTCCACATTCATCCGGCTTGTAGCGAACACAAGTGTTTGAATTAAATTTTTTAGAAAAAACCGCGCGATAGTTCTAGCTGTTCTCAAGTAATTTGCTCTTATGCCTAATTCAGGATTTACAATAGGAGGATTAAAAAAAATAATTTCCTTTTCTGATGAAGGCGTTCCATTATTATCAACAAGCTCAACATCTTCATCAATGATATTCCGAGCAAGTTCCTGAGGATTGGCGATGGTTGCCGAGCAACAGATATATTGCGGGGAAGCTGAATAGAATTTCGAGATCCTTTTCAATCGCCGCAATAAATTTGCGAAATGACTTCCGAACACCCCTCTATAAATGTGTAATTCATCGATCACAATATAATTAAGTTCAGATAAAAATGTTGCCCACCGGGTATGGTGAGGTAAAATGCCTAAATGAAGCATATCAGGATTTGTGATTAGTATTTTTGCCTTTTTCCGAATTTGCGTTCGTTTATCGCCTGACGTATCTCCGTCATATGTATAAGCTTTAATAGGTTTTCCAATTTTTTCTTCCCAACGAGCCAGCTCCATAAGCTGATCCTGAGCTAAAGCCTTCGTAGGAAAAAGATAAAGCGCTCTTCCTCCTGCTGATAATATTTCGCTTAAAACAGGTAAATTATAGCACAATGTTTTGCCTGATGCCGTCGGGGTTACCACAACC
>CBDUTM010000274.1:0-3313 GCA_965369985.1 uncultured bacterium
CCTAATGTCATCTTTGATGATACTTGAAAGGTATGTCTAATTTACTACTTAATGCTTCCTTCATACTTCCTTTTTTATTGCACAAGCAATATATATACACGCATTTCCTGAATGCAAGAGATATTTTGCTTTTGTTATAATTACCCAAATTTAATATTTCAGGTAATTCTCTACAATTTGTTACTAAATCTGTACTGATATTTAATTACTACGATTAATACTTATGTTTCTATATCTCCATTGCCTTAAGCATAGAATCAACTTCAGTTCGCAGCTGTGGAGTATCTTCATGACTATGAACTTCTATGGCATGTTGAACGCTTGCAGAAAGAAGGTCTTCTCTTTGGTCACTTGGTGCCATTATAACAAGTTTGCAGCCTTTTTCACTCGGTAGATCTCCACAATTTGCTACTAACCAACTTCCTTTAACATTTAAATTATCTTCTAAGCTCATTTTGAACTCCTTTATTATTTAAAAGATTCTAACTGTACTATATCAATTTCAGCGATTAAGATACCAAATCTATTTGAAAATAAAAATGAAAAAGCCCTTAAGAATTAGTTAAGGGCTTTTGATGCTTAAATTTAATTAAGTCGTTTTATCCGAGATACGCTCTCAATTTCTTGCTACGTGATTTATGGCGTAACCGACGAATAGCCTTTTCTTTTATCTGCCGAACTCTCTCACGTGTTACATTAAACTGTTCGCCTATCTCATTGAGAGTCAATGGATACTCCCGCTCAATACCGAAGTATAGCCTGATGATCTCCCGCTCCCTGTCGGTAAGCGTATCAAGCGCTGACGCTATCTCATTTTTAAGAGATTCAAACATCAGATCGTTGTCGGGAGGACTTTGTCCCTCGTCTTCAACAACATCTATGAGCGAATTTTTCTCGCCGTTTCTGAACGGTTCATCAAGTGAATTATGCCTTTTCGACATCATTATTGTGTCCGAGACCTCTTCAGGTTTCATCTCCAACTTCTCGGCGATCTCAACTTCATTCGGTTGCCGTTCGATAACCTGTTCGAGCCGATTGGCGATTTTAGTTACTTTGCTGATAGTACCGACTCTGTTCAGCGGTAGACGGACAATTCGTGAGTGTTCGGCTAATGCCTGCAAAATTGACTGTCTGATCCACCAAACCGCATACGAGATGAATTTAAATCCTCGGGTCTCATCAAATCGTTCTGCTGCTTTGATCAGTCCAAGGTTTCCTTCATTTATCAGATCTGTCAATGGTAGTCCCTGACCCTGATAATTTTTTGCAACACTTACAACAAAACGTAAATTAGATTCGGTAAGTTTCTTCAGCGCTCGTAATGATTCATCCTTATCTTCTGACCGCACTAATTTAGCGAGCCTGACCTCTTCTTTAGGTTTTAGCGGCTCGTACTTACCTATCTCTTCCAAATATTTTGAAAGAGACCTGTTTGCATCCATTCCAATTTTCTTAAGTCTTTCTGCCATATTCCATGTCCCCTGGAGTTTAAACTCTAACTATTAACCATTTTGAAACTTTTCCATATACTGTTAGTTAAAGATATGATTCGGGTGTTTTTATTAGTTATTCTCCACTTCAGAATCCTGAAATCACCCTTTCTTTTCATACTTTTCTCTTTCAACCTTTAATTATAAGCATTTTTATCGCTTATATCAAGCATTATCTATGTATTAGACGTCATCTTCACAATAAAAGTTGCGCTGACACCTTCTCATAAACATCCACAAAACTTTTAGTCGCCTTTTTCGTATATAAATCATTTACTAATTATTGAGGTGTATGATGAAGAAGATCCAAGCAGTTTGTCTTGCAATTATATTCTTATTTAGCTTAACAGCTATAACATTCGGACAATCCGATCTGGATATTATCGATTTCGATTCCGATAAGTGGGATATAGCAGATCCTAATGGTAAAATTGAACCTTTTCTATTTCAAAAATCATTATATCTGAGCGGCGGACAAGCTTATCTAAAAGATGTTGAATTTGAAAACGGCACCATCGAAGTGGATATCGCATCACACGGATTCCGTGGTTTCGGCGGTATAATTTTCAGAGTTCAGTCAAAGACTGATTACGAAGTTTTTTATATTCGTCCTCATAAGAGCGGACTTCCCGATGCCGTGCAATACACTCCTGTATTTAACGGTTTAAGTGAATGGCAGCTCTATAGCAACGAAGGATTCATCGGACCGATAGATATTCCGGTGGGTAAATGGATACACTTGAAAATGGTTATCGATGGAGATAGAGCGGATGTTTATTGGGATGATATGGATGAACCGGCATTTGTAATTCCGGAACTGAAACACGGTAAAAGTAAGGGAACTGTTGGCTTATACGGATTTTTGGGTTCTATGCATTTCGCAAACTTTAAGTATTCTAACAAGGTAGAGCCTTTAAAACAACCTAAATCAAAACCTGTTATAACGCCTCCCGGAACCATTAAAAAATGGAAACTTTCGGAGCCGTTTGATTTCGACACATTTGTAGAAAGTGAACCGCCATCCGAGAAACAGACTAAATCACTCAAATGGAAAAAGGTTGAGAGCGAAAAGACAGGATTGATAAATGTCTCTCGCTATCACCCGATGTACTCAAAAATGGTCGACGGCAAGAAGCAGTTCTTCGAAAGCACTATATTTGCTAAGATGACGATTGAATCGAAACGTGACCAGATTCGGAAATTATCGTTTGGTTACAGCGACAAGATAAGCATCTTTCTGAACAATAAGATCCTTTTCAGTGCCAGCAGCCTTTATCGAACTCGTGACCCCGGATTTCTCGGCATTATCTCCCCCGAAAACGATGCTGTCTATCTTGATTTGAAAAAAGGAAAGAATGAACTTCTGTTTGCCGTATCAGAATCTTTCGGCGGATGGGGATTTATTGCTAAGTTAGATGAACTGAACGGTATAAAACTCAAATAGCCAAACACTGTTCAGCGATCAGCTCAATTCCTATTTCAGAAGCACCATCTTTTTCGTTTGGGTGAATTCGGCGGTTTGTAATCGGTAGAAATAAATCCCGGATGACACTTTTGATGCATCCCAAATTACGCTATGAATTCCGGCATTCTGAGCACCGTCAATGAGTCGCGCTACTTCCTGCCCAATGAGGTTATAGATAATCAAAGAGACTTCTGAGGCAACCGGAATAGTATACTCTATTTTCGTCACCGGATTGAACGGGTTTGGATAGTTTTGAATTAGTGAAAAAGTATTTGGCAGCTCAATAGTGACGGGATCAGCGACACCGGTAACAACAGAGGATATCGGACGCATATCGAATGATTGATCGTCAAAATAT
>CBDUTM010000275.1:0-3305 GCA_965369985.1 uncultured bacterium
GTTCCTCGTCGCCGTCGATATTCTTTAAAATCTGCTGAACGCGTATTGAATTGTCGAGTGAGTCGTCCCTAAAAAGTTGAATTATCGGAGTGTGGCGGAGATTCAATCGCTGCGCCAACAGATACCTGATTCTTTTTTTCTCCTCAAGAAGTTTATCGAATTCCCTCTCGCGTACCTCTGCATCACCTAACACCGAGATATAGATCTTTGCATTTTGCAGATCTCTGCTCACTTCCGCTCTGGTAACCGTAACAAATCCGATGTCTCTATCGAGATCGCCCCGAATTATTATATCGGCAACCTCCCGTCTGATGAGATCGGCTACTCGGTCAGATCTGCCGTATTTACGATGGCTTACCATACTTCTTCCTGCTTATCAATTATTTCTACCGGATACCTACTTTCGATATCATTCTGTATTTTTTGGAATTCCTGTCTTATAAATTTTGCTTCGTTACTAACCTTCGTGATGGATATTTCAGATCGGGACCACTTATCCAATTTGCCGGTTTCAGCGATCGAAACATTAAATCGTTTTCTGATTGTCTCTTTAAGGCTTTTGATCGTGCTTCGTTTTTCCTTTAAGTTATTGCTTTCCGGAATAATAATATCTAATTGTAGAAGACCTAATATCACGATTCAGCGTAACCTGCCTATACTCTTGCTTCTTCTAATGTTCTCTTCCTACTGGTTCTCTCGATGATATGAATAATATCCCCTTCCTGAACTATGCCGGCTCCATTTAATGTGATACCACATTCAAACCCTTCGGCAACTTCTTTCACATCGTCTTTAAACCGCTTAAGACTGTCTATCGTCCCTTCGCCTATTTGTTCATCGTCTCTTATCAGTCTGACCATATCACCGCGAGTAACTTTGCCTGATGTTACATAACAACCCGCAATTGCGCCTACTCTGGAATTACTGAACACCATTCTTACTTCTACATTACCGACCACACTGAGAATTTCTTCAGGTTCAAGCATTCCTTCAAGCGCTAATTTCACTTCGTTCACAGCGTCATAAATGACATTATATGACCGAATATCAACATTATTTTTCTCTGCGAGTTTACTGGCTTCAGTTGAAGCCTCAACATGGAAGCCGATGACAACCGCAGCAGATGCAGATGCAAGAAGAATATCGGACTCTACAATTGTTCCCACGGCATTATGTATGACTTTAACTGCAACTTCTTTCGTTGTTAAATTTATGAGCGAATCTGTAAGCGCTTCCACAGAACCATCGGCGTCACCTTTTATAATAATGGAAAGTTCTCTCAGCTTACCTTCTTTGATCTGCAGCGATATTTCATCAAGTGTTCTAAGTTTAATTTTTCTGAAATCTTTTGCTCGCTTGATGCGCTGACGTTCAGAACTGATTTTCTTTACATCGCGTTCTTCATCCAACACCGCAAAATAATCATTTGCGGTTGGAACGGTGTCAAATCCTAAAACCTGAACGGGTACCGATGGATTGGTAAATTCTACTCTTTGACCTCGTTCATTCAATAATGCCCTTACCTTACCTGAACTTGATCCGCAAATAAACGGATCTCCTATTCTTAAAGTTCCTTTTTGAACGAGAAGAGTTCCAAGCGGGCCGAATCCCTTGTCAAGTTTCGCTTCAACAATTATGCCTCTTGCCTTGGTTTTCGGGTTAGCCTTCAGCTCGAGAAGATCAGCTTCCATAATTACCGAATCAAGAAGGTCGTCAATACCTTCACCCGTTTTAGCAGATACTTCAATTGATTGAACTTTACCGCCCCAACTTTCAACAATTAATTTATTTTCCGACAATTCCCGTTTAACATTTTCGGGGTTTGCGGTTGATTTATCCATTTTATTAATTGCTACAATAATTGGTACATTCGCCGCCCGGGCATGATTTAAAGCTTCAAGCGTCTGAGGTTTAACACCGTCGTCCGCTGCTACTACGAGAATCACAATATCAGTTATCTGGGCGCCTCGGGCTCTCATTGCCGTAAATGCTTCATGTCCCGGCGTATCAAGAAAGGTAATTTCTCTATTTTTCTTATCCGTAACTCGATAAGCACCGATATGCTGTGTTATACTGCCCGATTCACCTGCTACAACATTTTCGTTTCGTATATAATCAAGCAAAGAAGTTTTGCCATGATCCACGTGACCCATAATTGTTACAATAGGCGCTCTTTCAATCAGGTCGGCACTGTCCTCTTCCTCGTCCGAATCGGCGACAACATCAGCCCCATATTCTTCCTCTTTTTCCACCGTAAATTCATATTCATCCGCTAAGAGAATAATTGTATCAAAATCTAACCGCTGATTTATGGTTACCATGATACCCAATGCCATACACTTCCCTATCAATTCATTTGAAGGGATATCCATCAGGGTGGCTAAATCTCCTACTGATGTATATTCGGGTACCTTCAGAAGTGTTGTATCGATCTCCACGTCATCTGCAACTGCTGATTTCCTTCTCTTTTTTCTGCCCTTTCCGGCATCTAAACCGGCGAGAGTTTTTTTGATGGATTCGTCAACTGCTTTTGCATCGACCGGAACAGGACGTTTCTTCCGTCTATTTTGTTCGATCGTTTTCAGAACAGTTTCTTGCTGAATGCTTTTCTTAACACGAATACGTTTACGCGTATGCTCTGATGGTTTTTCCTTTTCAGAGGATTCCTCTTCTGATTCTTTCTCGGCAGCTTTTTTCGTATCTTTTTTATCTTTTGATTTTCCTTTTACTTCTTTTTCAGCCGGTTCTGTATCAGTCTCTACTTCAGTGACTTCTTCTGCTGAGTCTGACGCTTCAGAACTTTCATCAACAGGTTCTTCGGTTTTAATTTCTGGTGTTGCGGTTTCTGCAGAATCGGCGGACGAAGCATCGTCAGAAGGCTCATCATGTTCCTTTTTATATTGTTCTACAGCGAGCGCTTCCGGACTTTGTTCTGCCGGCTTTACTTTGCCCTTAACTATGGGCGGCACTTCATGGGGCATCATGGCAGGAGTATCATCCTTCTGTTTCTCTATCTCCAGCTCCATTTTTCTGAGCTGTTCCTGCTCGCGCTGCATTGATTCGCTTTTTTCTCTCTCAACGATAACTTTTTCCATAGCAAACTCAGCCAATATTTTATTGTACACCGATGCGTCTACAGGAGACATATGGCTTTGAACCTTAATATCGTTTTCGCCAAGAAAGGTAATTATCTCTTCATGAGATAGATTTAGCTCCTTCGCTATCTGATAAATTCTTTTTTTAGGTTCGGTTGCTTCGGGTTTTGCCGAGGCGCTATCTGATTTTTTACCGCTCATCTGCCCTTA
>CBDUTM010000276.1:0-3305 GCA_965369985.1 uncultured bacterium
GCTCTGATATTTTCCTCAGTGGGCGGAACAGGGATCGAAGAGATAGCTGAAAAATACCCGAATAAGATCTCCCGAATGTCAATTGACGTCATAGAGGGATTAAAGGATTATCAAGCGCGGGAACTCGTTAGAGAGACAGGGTTAACCGGAAAACTTCAGCTACGTATTGCAGGAATCCTCGTAAAGCTATATAAATTAGCACGTAAATATGAAACGCGATCTGTTGAAATAAATCCGCTCGTTCTTACAGCAGAGGATGAGTTGATCGCAGCTGACAGCCGCATGACCATTGACGATTCCGCAGTTTTTAAGCATCCCGAACTCGGAATTGAAATAGCAAGGGAATTGGATCATCCCCCTTCCGAATTGGATAAGATAGCATGGAATGTCGAAAAGGACGATTACCGTGGAACTTTTTATTTTATACAGATGGCTCAGGGATTTTCAATGGAAGAACGCTATGTAGGATTTCATGGAGCGGGCGGCGGCGGATCAATGATGTCTATGGATGCACTAAAGAATAAGGGATTTAAACTCTCAAATTTTGTCGATACAAGCGGAAATCCTCCTGCCTCCAAAGTATACCGTGCGGCGAAAATAATTCTATCTCAAAAAAATATCGTTGGCTATTTTGGATCAGGTTCCGGCGTGGCATCGCAGGAACAATTTCATTCTGCAAGAGGGCTCGTGAAAGCGTTCAGGGAGGAGAATATTTCTATCCCGACGGTTGTTCGGCTTGGAGGAAATCAGGAAGATATAGCAATTGATATACTTACAAATTATACTGCGGACCTTCCTGCCCCCGTTGAGGGTTACAAGAAAAATGACAGCGCCGATTTCTGTGCCGACAGGATGAAAGCGTTGGTAGATTCCTTCGATTATTCTTCAGCCAAGGAAGTTTCATTTGTTCCTCCAAAAGCGAAAAAACCTTATTCTTTTAAAACTTTGACAGGAGAGATTACATACGATCATGCGCTTTGCATCGATTGCGAAGATAAACCGTGCATAGAATCGTGCGGTCCGGAAATACTTAAACTTGATAATGATCTACCTATACTGGCGATCGGTGATGAAGATGCCGCAAAGGGGAAATGCACGGAATGTTTAGCCTGCGAACAGGAGTGTTATTTTCACGGTAACAAGGCCGCCTATATCAGTCTGCCGATAGAAGGATTTACAAATTGAAGAAAGCAACATCTGAGAAACTTGGACGATTGGACCTGAGGAATGATTTGCGAGAGAAGATCCTACCTCTTTGTAGATTGAAAAAAGGCGACGTGTGGGAAGATGAGGTCAGCGGGCACAAGGTCGGGGTTCTTGATGCAACCGAGAAGAATGACGTGATTAAAATTATGAATGGCAAAGATGCTACCTTAGCCGTAAATGATCCACCTTATAATGTAGCAGTCGGTAATGCTAACACTGCAAACCTTTCGAAACTTGATATGAGCGAGTATTTAATATTTTCCGAAAAATGGATAAAGAATGTCGTATCGGTTATGGCAGAAAACTCTCATTTTTATCTCTGGTCAGGAGCAGATCAAAAAGACGATTTTCAGCCTCTTCCCGACCTTATGATACTGCTTCGGAAAATCCCGGAGCTCCAGCCCCGGAATTTAATCACAATGCGAAATCAGAGAGGATACGGCACTCAGAAAAATTGGATGTGGGTTAGACAGGAACTTCTATATTATATTAAAGGTGAACCGGAGTTTAACGTAGATGCGGTTTACACGGATATTCCCAAAATATTGAGGGGTTATTATAAGAGCGTTAAAGGTGAGATGACGGAAAATCTTCAGCGGAGTAAGTCGAAAAACATTCGAGCGGGGAATGTGTGGGTAGATATTCAACAGGTATTTTACCGTATGGAAGAAAATGTTCCCGGCTGCTATGCGCAAAAGCCGCTGAAAGCGATAGAACGGATTATCGAATCCGCGACGAACGAAGGTGATCTTGTCATTGATTTTTTCTCGCATTCGGGAACGACGTTGATGGCGGGCGAACTATTGAACCGAAAAGTATATACTCTTGAAATAGATCCGATCTTCGCAGAACTGACCATCAGGCGACTGGAAAATTATCGGAGCGCCGGCAAGACCGGATGGCAATGGAAAAATCCTTTTCCGGAGTTAAAAGAAACCGATATTTTGCAAGAGGCGGGTTAATTGGCGATCCTCATTGACGAAACCAAGAGTGTGATCGTGCAGGGGATCACCGGGCGCGAGGGAATGGCACGGACTAAGCTTATGATGGAATACGGCACGAATGTTCAGGCAGGTTGCACGCCGGGCAAAGGTGGTCAGGAGGTGCTGGCTGTTCCGGTTTATGATACCCTTTTAGAAGCATCGGAAAAGCATGGCGTGTTTGACGTCAGTGTGGTTTATGTTCCGGCTCCATTAGTAAAAAACGCAGCGCTGGAAGCAATAGCAGCAGGAGTTAAGCTCATCGTACTTGTTCCCGACAGAGTCCCCGTCTGGGATGTCATGGAGATCGCCCGGGCTGCGGAAGCAAACGGAGCGCAATTCGTCGGTCCGAACACATTAGGCGTTTTGAGTGTGGATAGAGCCGTTCTCGGCATGATAGGCGGAAACGCAAAATCAGCAAGAGAATGGTTCAAAAAAGGAAACGTGGGAGTCGCTTCCCGGAGCGGAGGAATAACTTCTTCCATCGGCTATTATCTCTGTCAATCGGGTATAGGACTATCCACATTGGTTCATGTAGGGGGCGACCCTATTGTAGGATTGCCTCATCCGAGTGTTATGGAACTGTTTGAAGAAGATGATGAAACCGAAGCCGTGGTGATGTTCGGGGAGATCGGAACATCGCAGGAAGAACAGGTGGCGGATCTGATAGAAAGCGGAAAATTTACGAAACCACTCATTGCATATATAGGCGGCAAAGCAGCCACATCAGGCACGCGATTCAGTCATGCGGGAGCCATAGTAGAAGGCAACAGCGGCACGCACGCAGGAAAGGTAAAACGCTTAAGGGAAGTCGGCGTCACCGTAGTCGATGAGTTCGGTGACCTGCCTGAAGCGACAAATAAATTGTTAAAATCATTAACATAATTTAGAGAATTTGATATGACAGAAGGAAAATGGAAAACAGCGATAACCGAGATTGAACAGAATAAAATAAATCTTCGGGGTTATCCGCTTAACGAGCTAATGGGAAATATTTCTTTTGCGGAAGCTGTATATCTCGCCCTGAGAGGAGAACTCCCCACACCTGAAGTCGGTAAACTTATGGATGCCACAGCAGCATTCAAAGGCGCACCTGTGGATGCTGAGTTGATAGTTGCC
>CBDUTM010000277.1:0-3303 GCA_965369985.1 uncultured bacterium
AGGTACTATAAGGTATAGAACGTACGGTTTAGGATTGACGGTATCCAGACCTTTCAACAAATTCAGAAGACTTGATTTAACAGCTACATGGTTCAATGTAAGCCAGGAAGCCATATTTTTTCCTGATCTGACGCCCACTAAGGTCAGCACAATTCTACCAGAAATAAGATTAGTTCACGATAATGTCCAGTACGGATTTACGGGGCCCATTGACGGTTCAAGGGCGATACTAAGAATGCAGGTCAGTCCGAAATATAGCGATAACAGTTTTGAATTTCAAAAAATGGAATTTGATCTACGCAAATACTGGAAGGTTAACTGGTTTCATTCATTTGCAGCCAGGTTTTCCGCTGGTGCAAGTTTTGGACCCAATGCACCTAGCTATTTCCTAGGCGGTACACCCGGATGGATAAACTGGGGCGTAAATGAGGAAGAACTTAGTTTCAATGAGCGTATCCAGGATGTCCAAAATATATATTTTTCTGAGTTTGAGGTTCCCTTAAGAGGTGGAAGTTATTATCAGCTCGTAGGTACCAAATATTTCCTTGGAAACTATGAATTTCGTTTTCCAATGCTTCACAGGTTAGATCTGGGTTGGCCGCTTCCACTCCGATTCCCGCTCATTATGGGTGTCGCATTCACTGATTTCGGCGTAGCGTGGGGACCGGATAAATTAAAAATCACTGCTGTTGATGAACTTGGCGTGAGAAGATTTGAAGATGCTTTCCTTGGATACGGATTTGGCGTGAGACTTCCATTAGGGTTTTCTCTGCTTAAGATCGACGTTGCCTGGAATAATGATCTGCACCGAACCTCAAAACCGAGATATTATTTCTCGATCGGTTCCGATTTTTAGATACTAAGATCAAGTGATTTGTCCCTTAAAATCTCATTAATACCGTCATTGACGTAGAGATTTAAAAGTTTCTTCCGGATCGCCTCATTTTTATATCACATTTGTCTCATAATATCTTATATATTATTGTTTGCCGTGTTTTGTGAAGAATTCTCACTAAGCGAAAACAAATAAATCGGAATTCCTTATGGCTATAACGACGAAGACTAAAACGATATATATCTGTGCTAATTGTGGAGCTACTTCTCCCAAATGGAGCGGTAAGTGCTCTGAATGCGGTGAGTGGAATACCTTTTCTGAAGAAATTGTTTCCAAATCAGTAAAGAAAAAACTAATAAATCGTTCAGGTCTGAAAAAGACTATTTCTCTCGGAGAGATAAACTCGAAGGGAACGCCGAAAATATCTACTACCATCGGAGAGCTCGATAGAGTTCTCGGCGGAGGATTAGTAGCGGGCAGCATTGTTCTGTTGGCAGGCGACCCGGGAATCGGAAAATCAACATTGATGTTGCAAATGGCCGCTGCAGTTTCGGATAATCTCAAGGGACAGATTATTTATTGCGCCGGAGAAGAGTCCGGCAGTCAAATAAAAATGCGCGCGGACCGTCTCGGTCTTGATCCTTCAGGCATCAACTTGCTTTTAGAAAGCAATATGGATATCGTCACTGAAATGCTATATGCTACGAAAGACGGGCTTGTTATCGTTGATTCGATTCAGACGGCTTTTACGGAAAATCTGGAGAGCTTCGCCGGAAGTGTTTCGCAGGTTAGAGAAACAGCGGGAATGCTTCTTAAACTTGCCAAGAGTAGCGGCAATATTGTTTTTATAGTTGGGCATATCACTAAAGAGGGTTCGATAGCAGGACCGAAGATGCTCGAGCATACCGTAGATACTGTTCTCTATATGGAAGGCGAGAAGCTCAATTCATATCGTATTCTCCGATCAATAAAAAATCGATACGGTTCGACGAACGAAATAGGTGTTTTTGAAATGCGGGAGAAAGGACTCATCGAGGTAGAAAATCCATCAGGCTTTTTCCTTTCAGGCAGAGAAGATCTTGTCCCCGGTTCCGTAGTAGTAGCGAGTATGGAAGGAACCCGACCGTTCCTATTGGAAATTCAAGCATTGGTAAGCAGCGCTTCATATGGTACGCCACAGCGTAATTCAACCGGTATAGACAACCGGCGGTTGGCAATGATAATTGCCGTATTGGAAAAACGGGCGGGACTGAGGCTGGGAATGAGTGATGTGTTCGTCAACGCAGCAGGGGGAATGAAGATATCGGAAACATCCGTAGACCTGGGGACAGCGGTTGCAATGGCATCAAGTTTTAAAGACAGTCCGGTTGATGACGGAATTGTTGTTATCGGCGAAATAGGATTGGGAGGTGAAGTTCGTCCCGTATCATATATCGACAGAAGGCTCAAAGAGGCTTTTAATCTTGGATTCAAGCATGCCGTAATTCCGAAAACCAACGATAAAAATTTAAAAATTCCTTCAGGAATGAGGATAACAAAAGTTGCCTCGCTCTCAGAAACCCTGTCGGCCTTGCTGTGAGTTCAGAATTTTTTACGCTTGAAAATGTCGATGAAGCGGGAGCACGAGCGGGATCATTAACTACCGAACACGGCGTTATAGAAACGCCTGTTTTTATGCCTGTTGGAACTTACGGTGCGGTGAAGTCACTTTCTTCAGACGATTTAAGGAATACGCGCACACAAATAATTCTCGGTAACGCCTATCATCTATACCTAAGACCCGGCTTAGAAACGATCAGCAAAGCAGGCGGATTACAAAAGTTTATGAGTTGGGACGGTCCAATTCTAACGGATAGTGGAGGTTTTCAGGTGTTTTCTCTTCCAAAATTGATGAAAATTGATGACGGAGGAGTAACATTTCAGGATCATATTGACGGGTCCACCCACAGATTTACTCCATCAAAAGTGATTGACGTGGAAAGGAGTATCGGAGCGGACATTATTATGAATTTTGATGAATGCGCTCCTTATCCGAGTACGCATGAATATGCATCCGAGGCGGAAATAAGAACAGCCAATTGGGCCGCGCGATGCAAAGAACGATTCGATGCGACAGAACCGCTTTACGGATATAAACAATTTCTTTTCGGGATCGTTCAGGGAAGTACCTATAAAGACCTACGCGAAAAAAGCACGGAGGCGATCAAAGCGCTCGATTTTGACGGCTATGCAGTGGGAGGTTTGGCGGTAGGTGAAACACCGGATATGATGTATGATATTTGCGGATTCAACGCATCTCTGTTGCCGGAGAATAAACCTCGTTATCTGATGGGTGTGGGAAAGCCGGAAGACCTTGTTGAGTGCGTGGCACGCGGGATCGATATGTTCGACTGCGTTATTCCCACACGAAACGCCCGTAAAGGTACTGTTTATACCGGTGAAGGGAAATTAAATTTGAACAATGCCGG
>CBDUTM010000278.1:0-3299 GCA_965369985.1 uncultured bacterium
CATTAAAAATTAAATTGGATTATGAAGATTCGAATGGGTCATATTCGACTTCAGGAATTCCGATCGCGTTTCAACCTGTTAAGATAAATATGGACTTACAAACCAGCAGTCTCACAAATAGCGAAAATATCGCTCAGTCAATGGTGTTCCGGCTGACCGATGAGAAGGATGTGCAGCATGTAGATGCGCGAATAGACATGGCAAAACTGGTAATCGGTCTAACGGAAGATAAAGAATTGGATAATATTGTCTTGAATTCTTTGAGCAATCTGCCATTATCATCGATAACGTTCAGGATCGATGTAGCCAACATTTTAATGAGTGACAGTTATGAATTTGACGGTAACGTTCCAAAAGATGCCTTAAATATAATACGCGAATCTGTTCGTGACGGAATTACCGGAAGTTTAGGAATAGCGTTCACGGAAAAAACAGCCGGTAGCAATTATAATTTAATAGTCAGCGGAATATCAGAATCGTTGCCTGCCAATGAGTATGGAATTTATTTTTCATACATGAGCTATACATTTACTTTAAGGGATAATCAGAAAAACGAAGTTATTTATAGTAAAGTGTTAAATCGAATAAAAGGCGCCGGATTAAGTGAGAGTTTGTCTCTAAATAAGGCTATTTTGAATGGCGCAACTATATTTAAGGATGAGTTGTTAAAGGAACTTATTTCCGTCATCGAGGAGTTGTAGTTCAGATGAATAGAGTTATAGTTATTTCAATTTTATTAACAGTAATACTGTTATCTCTCGGTTCCGGCGAATTGAAGGCACAAATAGAAGAAGATGAGCTTGTCAGTCCGGAAAGATTGAAAATACTCATACTGCCGTCAAAGTTCTCTAAATATGAAGATAATTCCATAGAGGAAGAAGTGACTGGATATGTTGCCGATATTGCCACAAACCTCGGCAGATTCGAAGTTATTGATAGAAATCATATTGGATATATTGTGAGAGAACAGAAGCTTCAGCTTAGTGGCCTGATCGATGAATCGATGATAACAGAAATGGGCAACATTGCCGCGGCAAAAGATGGAATATTAGTAAATGTGACACATTTTTCCCAAATAGGAGTACCCAAGGAAGATAATGATGATGACGACGAAGATGATGATGATGAAGATAAATCAATAATCGAATCAATCATTGGTGGTATTGTTAAATCAATAGCACGAGGTAAAAATAACAGCGAAGAACGATATCCTAATAATATCCAAACTTCCTTGACGGTTGATATTAAAAAAATTGATATAGAAACGGGAATGACATCACAGTCAGTTTCCATTAGAGTGGGATATACCGGAGGAAACAAAGGGAAATCCAAGGATAAAACAATAAACAAATTGAAGAAAAGAATTGTGTTTGAGATGAAGAATTTTTACCTCGTAACAACCGGTGTTGAGGTATTACCGGATGGCAGGATATTTATTCCTGCCGGATACGAGATCGGCGTAAAGAAGGGTACGATATTCGAAATTATCGGTATCTCAAAAAAAATAAATGTAAGAGGTAAGACATATTCTTTTGAGGCCGATAGAGTGGCATTCGTAGAAGCGTATGAGCTTCTTGATGAAGGAAATCTTGCGAAACCTGTCAGAATGTGGAAACCTATAAGAACAGGATACAAGGCGATCGAGTTTCACCGCCCGTCAACGGCGGCATCATTGTATTTTTCCCGATTTGCAACAGGTGATATGGCGCTGAATGTAGTAGTTGAGTTTTTACCTTTTAGCAATTTTTCAGGATGGCTGGGATTTAGATATATAAGGGGAAAAGATTCAAGAGATGATGTGGATAATGGATTTGGAATTGATTTTGGACCAAGTCTCAAATTAATTAACGAAGAATCATTCTCAGTTAAAATTATGGCGGGAATTGGCGGGTTGGCTTTTTTCAAATTCGATGATGCAAGTAAAGTAGATAATGCATTCTCTTCAAAGATTGTCAACACAGCATCCGCATCATCCATTATATCTTTAAATTTTGACTACTTTAAATCCGAAAGCAGAGATTTTTCAATTCAATTTGCTTATAGATTTGATGCCGGATCAAGCACCTGGAAAAATCTTGGTGAAGGGGATGATGAGCCGGATTATAATGCTATTTGGCTGGGTGCTACACCGGAGATCGATATATCCGGTTTTTATATTTCGGTGGGATATAAGTTTACATCATTAAAAAAATACTTCTAAAATATTCCAACAACATTCCCGCTATCCATATTCTCAATCGCAGGCCTGAAACAATTTTGCGGTTATTTCGTATATAAAACGCTGACGTATAATTTATAGGATTGAAAAGATAAACGCTTACATATCTAATTTTGAAGTAGGGAAGCTTAAACTAATATTGTTGACTTTGGATTCATTTCTTTCATATTATTTCGAGCGTTTTCAAATAGAGAAACTTGAATCATTATCTTGCAATCCATTTAATGCAAGAACTGATAGATTTAGGCCAAAGAACGCAAAATGAATGCAAAATTAACTATTTGTAGGAATTTACAAAATGCAAACAATCAAACTCGGGAGATGGAGTGATGTTAAGGATATCTACAATTTTAATGTTTACAATAATTCTAATAAGCAGCTGTTCGACAGGAGGTTCTAAGATGGAATCTCATGACCCGAGCATGGTGCTGTCCTCAGGAATTGAAGAATCTAATTTTGATAAAACAGTAAGACCACAGGACGATATTTATCAATATGTAAATGGTACATGGTTAGTTAATAATGAAATACCCGCTGATAAATCAGGTTATAGCTCGTTTACTGAGCTAAGTGATTTGAGTGAAGCGCGCGTAAAGGCAATTATTGACGAAGCTGCAGCGGGAATGGGTGATCAAAACCCCGAATTGAAGAAGATTGGAGACCTCTACAATAGTTTTATGAATACTGAGCTGATAGAAGAGCTCGGAACAACGCCTTTAGACGGTGAAATAGCATTTATACAAAAAATAACCAGCTATGATGACCTGATCGGATTATTTATTCGTTATCAGAAAGTTGGTGTAAAAATGCCCATAGGTCTTTTTGTCGGTCAAGATTCGAAAGAGACCACTCGATATACTCTGTTTGCTACTCAGTGGGGTCTTGGACTTCCTAACAGGGATTATTATCTAAAGGAAGAAGATCGATTTAAGAATTTCAGAACTAAATATGTTGAACATCTTGAGCGGGTTTTCACCTTTGCAGGAGAAAGCGACCCCGGGACCAAAGCAGCTACTGTTATGAAAATTGAAACAGCCCTGGCTGAACCCCAGTGGACTCCGGTTCAAAATCGGGATAGGGA
>CBDUTM010000279.1:0-3293 GCA_965369985.1 uncultured bacterium
CTTTACCCACAGGATGGAGTGGATCGCTTTCCGGCTTAGTTCGGATGCCGGGAACGAATTCTGATGGCTTACAGTACAGTAATGAGATATTATACTCCTTGCTTCTCAATAAAAGATTAAGCACAACAACTCAATTGTCAGTAAGACTAAAAGGACGAACCTCCGGACAGGTAACGATTGGCGGATTCGAAAATCCCAATACAGGCGGAACTATAGTATTTGCAGCACCGAGTTTTGTTTATAATCCACAGCGTCTAATTTCTATCGAAGCGGGCATAGATATTCCGACATATTACAATGTATCGGGAACTCAGCAAGCTTTAGATTATCGGACATTTGTGGATTTCAGCCTATTTTTCTCATTATAATCCATATATGCATATAATATATTCGTTTTACCTTGCATAATTCTAAAGTTGAAGATTATCTTCACTCCTTGATTCAATATTTTTGTAACTGTTAAGGAGTAAGAATGCCTTCAAGAGCTAAAAAAGATAAACAATGGGCGGTTATTCTCGGAGCGTCAAGCGGGTTCGGAGCCGCCACAGCGATAGAATTAGCAAAATCCGGTTTAAATATATGTGGTATCCATTTCGACAGACGTTCTACTATGCCTGCTGTAAGAAAAGTGCAAGCTAAAATCCGGGCAGCCGGTTCAAGAGCATTGTTTTTCAATATGAACGCGGCGGATGCCGGAAATCGGGAAGATGCGCTGACAAAATTAAAAAAAGAAACAAAGGGCATACGACAACCCGTAAAACTTCTTATGCATTCTCTGGCTTTCGGTAGTTTATTGCCATTTGTTGCCGCTAAAGGTGAGAATGAAATTAACACAAAGCAGATGGATTTGACGCTTGATGTTATGGCGAATAACCTGGTTTACTGGACTCAGGATTTGATCAGTAAAAACCTTATAGGCGCAGGTGGTCAAATTCTTTCAATGACAAGTGCCGGGAGTCATCAAGTGTGGCCGAATTATGGAGCAGTCTCTGCGGCAAAGGCGGCATTGGAATCCCACACTCGTCAACTAGCCGTAGAATTATCAAAGAAGAAAATTTCCGTGAATTGCATTCAGGCCGGAGTTACTGATACGGCTGCGTTACGGAAAATTCCAGGTAATCTTAAAATGATTGAAAAAGCAGAAAAAATAAATCCTGCCGGACGACTGACAAAGCCCCAAGAAGTTGCAACAATTATCTCAATGTTGGTTAATTCGAGTATTCCGTGGTTAACGGGAAATGTGATCCGAGTTGATGGTGGGGAAGATATCTCCAGCTAATTAACAGCTGTTTTGAGATCGGAATGATTCGAAAAGCCAGACCCGATGATATGAATGATCTTCTATTTCTCTGGAACGAGATGATGGACTCACATTTAGGAATGCACCCCGACTTCAGAATATCAAAAAACGCGGATATGGCAATGGCTTCAAATTTTACAAATCTCTTTGACGATCCTATATCCACTATAATTGTGGCTGAAGAGGATAACAAAGTAGTCGGAATGTTGATCGCCCAATCACGAGTAGGTCTCCCATATACGCGGACTGAAAAAACGGGTTATTTTAGAGATGTTTCGGTAACAAAATCTTTCAGAAGAACGGGGATAGGAAAAAAGCTGGTGGAAGCAGGAATAAAATTCTTAGTCTCGCTTGATGTGGAATATATTGATTTGATCACAGGTTCTGAAAACGAAGAATCCAATGAATTTTGGAAAAAAATGGGGTTTGCGGAAACTCTGAAAATAAGATCTTTATTACTGAGTCCTGAGTTACTGAAAAATAAATCAGAAAGTAAAGATAAGTAAAATAGATAAAACGATGAGCAAACGAATAACTACATTTCTGATATTGATCTCATCGCTGATGTTCAGCGCCTTCTTATGTAAAAAAGAAATCGTACCGGAAACAAAATTTGAAACACGAGGTGTGTGGGTCACTCGATTTGATTATACGACAAATTTAGATTCAACCGACAGTGAGAGCCAGAAAGCCGCAATATCCAATTATTTCAATATAGCTAAAGAGTCAAATTTGAACACTGTGTTCTTCCAGGTTAGAGGCAGCTTTGACGCTTATTACAAATCCAATTACGAACCATGGGCAAAAGCGCTTTCAGGTAATCTGGGAGTCGATCCGGGTTGGGATCCGTTAGAATTCGCGATAAAAGAAGCCAAAGAAAACGGTTTAATGCTACATGCGTGGGTAAACATATTTACCTTGTGGAAGGGCGTAGAACCTCCGGAGCGCAGCGATATGCCTCATGCTTTCTACGCGCATCCTGAATGGATCGTGGCGGACAGCAACGGAGCCTCGATGCAGCTGAACAGTCACTATCTGTACGTTAACCCCGGAAATCCTGAAGTGAGAGATCACGTCGCTAAGGTTATAATGGATATTGTAACGAATTACGATGTCGATGGGGTTCATTTTGATTATATCAGATATCCTGAAAAAGCGAATATTGTCGGATATTCTCATGACACTGTCAGCATAAAATTGTTTAATGGAATTACCGGCAATCCTGATTCGCTTGCCTGGGAGGAATGGCAGCGAAATAATATTAACATTCTTGTAAAATCTATTAAAGACAGTATCTCGAATTTGAAGCCTAATGTGGCGCTATCTGCAGCTGTTCTCGGAAAATATCGCGAGCCGGGCTGGAGCGGGTACGATGCGGTATACCAAAATGCCTTACCATGGATAAAAAATGGATGGCTCGATTTTATCGTACCGATGGCATATACAACACGAGATAATAAATCGGCATCTTTCACAAGTTTGATGCAAACATGGAATGAGTTGACCGGCAAGCCTAATTCGATCATCGCGGGCATTGCGGTATATCGAGCCGAAGGAAAAAACGGTTGGGGCTGGAGCGAAATAGCCCATCAGATAATTGACGTCAGAAAGGAAAAATTAGGTGGAATGGCGTTCTTTAATGTGGCAGCTTTGAAAGCGGATTGGTGGAAGATCCAGAGAGAATTGTTTAGTCAACCGATTCTTCCTCCACCGGTGGCACGCACGAACAAGATGACTATCCATGCCGCAAATATCATGAATAAAGATTCTTCAGACGATTGACACACTTTCCCTGAAGTATCCGAATCAAGTCAGGTAATTCTTAATTCGTAATAGAATGAATCACGCTAACTCCTCATCGAATTTATTCAGAGAGCTCAGAGAAAAAGAAAGATCTCTCGGAGTGTGGGAAAATTGTGGCTCAGAATTTTCTCAATTGGGAAAAAGAAGTAAAATTGGAGCATTACTCATTCACGGGTTTAGCTCCTCTCCG
>CBDUTM010000280.1:0-3286 GCA_965369985.1 uncultured bacterium
ATCATTCCATGCCACTAAAAATTTTCCGGGGTAATATTTTATTTCGTCAACAACACCCGAAACCGGGATCCTGTTTACATGCACATTAAATACAGATAGAAATACAGACACCTGAATTAACTTTTCATCTGATAGTTCAGGAAAACTCACCTCTTTTATCAGCACTACTTTCCCGTCAGCAGCAGATATTATAAGTCCTTCTCCCTCAGGAGTGACTCTGTCAGGATCACGAAAGAAAAAAATTATAAAAAGCAGAAGCAGTGCCTCTGCATAGGTGAAGCCCCAGATGATATTGCTTCCGGTAAAGGACGCAATAACACCCAGAATTATCAGAATTAATCCCGCTGCTCCAATGAAAGGAAGTCCGTCTAGAGCCATTTAATATCTCTAATATTAACCGAGAACCCTGGCCAATATTTCCTTGTATGCACCGGCAACGCCTCCGAGATCCTGCCTGAACCTATCCTTATCAAGTTTCTTTTTAGTTTCCGCATCCCAGAAACGACAGGTATCGGGAGAAATTTCGTCACCAAGATAAATTATTTCTTTTTGAAGTCCGAATTCCAATTTAAAATCAACCAGTAATAGATCTCTTCTAATTAAAAAATCTTTTAAGACAACATTTATCTTTTTAGCATATTTTCCGATTTCGGTCACCTGATCCAGAGTAGCAAGCCTGAAGGCAACAGCATGTTCGCTACTTATCATTGGATCGTGCAACTTATCTTCTTTTAAATAATACTCGAGCACGGGTTGCTCAAGTTCAGTCCCCTCTTTAATACCGTATTTCTTAACAAGGCTTCCGGCTGCGATATTTCTCATTACGACTTCTAATTTGAACATCTCAAGTTTTTTCACCAACATGGATGTAGCAGTCAGCTTTTTCTCGAAATGTGTAGGAACACCAAATGTTTTTAAATAATCAAACAGGAATCCTGAGACCTGATTGTTTACCTCACCTTTCCCTTTGATAGTACCTTTTTTGGCTCCGTTCCCGGCTGTTGCGTCATCCTTAAAGAGTTGAATTACAAGGTCATCGTCCTTGGTCGAATATATTTTTTTTGCTTTGCCTTCATATAGAAGATTTTTCTTGTCCAACATGTTCCTCCGTTACTGTAGATTCAATCTGTCAAATATTTGGTCTACATATTTTAAGTTCAATTCCGGTTTGAAGCATTCCTCGATTTCCTCTTCGCTCAGCAGAGATTGAACCTCGTTATTTTCCTGTAAACATACTTTAAAATCTATCTGCTCGTTCCAGGCTTTCATTGCAGATGTTTGTACAATTGAATATGCTTTTTCTCTGGCTATATCTTTCTCGACCAACTTAAGCAGAACTCCTCCTGAATATACAAGATTAAATGACTGACTAATATTTTCTCTCATTCTATCAGGATCTACTATCAAATTTTCCATTAGCGAACTAAATTTCTTCAAACAATATACTACAGTTATAGTTGCATCCGGTATTATAACCCTTTCAACAGATGAATGAGATATATCCCGCTCGTGCCACAACGCAACATTTTCCAAGCCGGCCAGCGAATATCCTCTGACTAAACGCGCCATTCCACTGATCCGTTCGGCGAGGATCGGATTTTTTTTATGCGGCATAGCCGATGATCCTTTTTGTCCCTTACCGAAATATTCCTGAGCTTCTCTTACTTCCGTCCTCTGCAGGTGGCGGATTTCCACTGCAAATTTTTCCAGGCTTGAGGAGATCAACGCAAGCGTATTCAGATAACTCGCATGTCTGTCTCTCTGAATGATCTGGTTGGATATTGGGGCTGGTGATAATCCGAGCCTTTCGCATACAACAGATTCTATTTCAGGCCCCATATGAGAATACGTTCCGACTGCACCGGAAATTTGACCGGTGGAAATATCTTCTATGATCTCGGACCATCTTTTTTTATGTCGTCTCACTTCTTCTATCCACACGGCGAGTTTCAATCCGAATGTCAGCAGCTCTGCATGGATACCGTGAGTTCTGCCCACCATCACGGAATTCTTATGTTCTATCGCCCTTTTTATCAAAACATCTTCAAGGACAGATAGTTCTTTAGCGATTATCATTCCGGCTTCTTTCATTCTCATAGCGAGTGATGTGTCGAGTAAGTCTGAAGAAGTCATTCCGAAATGCATATAACCGGAATTATCTCCAACGTACTCAGCCACATTAGTGAGAAAGGCGATCACGTCATGATTGATCTCATTTTCAATTTCGTCAATTCGCTCAACGGAAAACTTACCCTTTGCGCGAATGGACAGTGCTGCCTCTTTTGGAATCATACCTTTTTCTGATTGTACTTCTGCGACTACCGTTTCTATTTCGAGCCAGGTATCAAATTTATGCTCTTCCGTCCAGACATTACCTATTTCTTTTGGCGTGTAGCGGTCTATCATAATTACTTGTTAGAATTTCCTAAGATCATTTTAACACCTCTCACCGAATTCCCTCTTTTAATTTGGATGTCTAAAATATCTCCTGCCCGCAAGAAATTTTCCTCAATTATTCTAAAGATATCATCATCATCGATCACTTCAACATTATTGACTTTAATGATAATATCGCCTACGAGTAATCCGGCTTTTGAAGCGGGACTTTTCTTCTCTACATTTGTGACAATCACTCCCTTTTCCGTCTTTAGATCCAGATGTTTCGCTAAAAGACGATTCAGATTTCTTACAGCCATGCCGGTCCAGAAACTCCTATCGACCTTGCCCTTAGTTTTTAATTCCTTAAAAACTGAAATTGCTCTGTTAACGGGTATAGCAAAACCGATTCCAATAGAGCCCTCAGAAAATCTGCCTCCTGTGAAGATAAAGGTGTTCACCCCGATTACTTCTCCAATAGCGTTAAGTAACGGCCCGCCACTGTTTCCGGAGTTTATTGACGCATCCGTCTGTATCATATCCTGATAAACTCTTCCCGATTCCTGTTGACCGAAATCCAGGTCCAAGCCGGATACAACACCCACTGTTGCTGTTGGCTTCTTACTTACGTCGAAAAGCCCGAATGGATTACCGAGAGCAATAACCCATTCCCCTATAATTATGTCTTCTGAATCTCCCATTTTCAGGAATGGAAAATCCTTTCCTTCGATCTTTAGAAGAGCAATATCAGATACCTCATCAATCCCTACTATGTCGGCATTATGATCTGTGCCATCAGATAAGGTCACAATTACTTCTTCGGCGTTTTCAATAACGTGGGTATTGGTCAGCACAAATCCGTCCGAAGAAATTAAAAAACCGGAACCCAAACTTTTTATTCTCTGTCTGA
>CBDUTM010000281.1:0-3278 GCA_965369985.1 uncultured bacterium
AACTATGCTTAAAGCTAAATCAGGTTGTATGATAAATATAACTTCTGTGGTTGGGATCTCAGGCAACGCCGGACAGGCGAATTATTCAGCATCTAAAGCGGGAATCATTGGATTGACAAAATCCGCTGCAAAAGAACTCGCCTCACGAAATATACGCGTAAATGCCATCGCTCCCGGTTTTATCGAAACAGATATGACAGATTCAGTAATGGATGCCGCGAAAGATGCTTTTCTGGGCAATATACCTTTAGCCCGGACCGGCACGGCAGATGACGTGGCAAACCTTGCTCTTTTTCTAGCTTCAGAGGAATCAAATTATATCACCGGTCAAGTAATTAATGTTGACGGTGGCTTACTAATGTAATATTATTAGGGTCTAATTAATAAGGAGGAACTGAAATATGTCCAATGCAGAAAAAGTTAAAGAAATTATAGCCAATGAGCTTGAAATAGAAGCAGCCGAAGTTGTTGACGGCGCTTCGTTGATTGACGATCTAGGCGCTGATTCTCTGTCAGTTATGGAACTGATGATAGCGTTTGATGATGAGTTCGGAGTCGAAGTACCCGAAGAAGATTATGAAAAACTCATCACGGTTGGAGACTTGGTAAGCTATATTGATTCAAATAAATAATCCATTAATAAAAACAATGTTCACTCCCGGCGAATGAAATGAGGTATCATGAGTAGAAGAGTAGTTGTTACAGGTATGGGCGCTATCACTCCCATCGGGAATACAGTTCCCGAATTTTGGGATTCTCTTAAAAACGGCAAGAGCGGAATAGGCCTCATTACCCGTTTTGATACGGCTGATTACAAATGTAAACTTTCGGGAGAGATAAAAGATTTCGAACCCGAAAAGTATATTGAGAAGAAAGAAATTCGCAGAATGGATTTGTTTACTCAATACGGCATCTCTGCAGCCCAAATGGCTATCGATGATTCAGGATTGAACGAAGCGGATATTAACAAAGAACGCGTCGGAGTGATCGTGGGTGCCGGTATAGGAGGACTAACCACCTGGGAAACTCAGCTCGAACGATTACTTGCCAAAAGCGCAAAAATGGTAAGTCCGTTTTTCATACCTATGCTCATTTCCGATATCACTCCCGGACGGATCGCGATAATTCACGGCTTTAAAGGACCCAACTATTCAGTAACCTCAGCCTGCTCTACATCAAATCATGCTATTGGAGATTCTCTTCATGAAATTCAGAGAGGCGGTGCTGATGTTATGATAGCCGGTGGTTCGGAAGCGGTTATAGTCAGAATGGCAGTTGCCGGGTTTATGAATATGCAAGCCATGTCAACTCGCAATGACGAGCCGGAAAGAGCCTCAAGACCGTTCGATCTGGATCGTGACGGTTTTGTCATCGGTGAAGGAGGCGGAATTCTCGTTCTTGAAGAACTTGAACACGCAAAAGCGCGCGACGCTCATATTTACGGAGAAATACTTGGAGTTGGAAACACCGCAGATGCTCATCATATCACCGCGCCTGCTCCGGGTGGCGAAGGAGCTGTCCGGGCTATCAATATAGCATTAAAGGACTCAGGATTAGAACCTGAAGACGTTGATTATGTCAACGCTCATGGAACATCAACACAATTTAATGACAAGAATGAAACAGCCGCCATTAAGACCGTCTTTGGAGACCATGCCTATGATCTTTCAGTCAGCTCGACCAAATCAATGACAGGTCATCTTCTCGGTGCCGCAGGTGGAATAGAGGCGATAGCCTGTATTATGGCGATAAATGAAGGTCTTGTCCCGCCGACGATCAATTACGACAATCCCGATCCCGAGTGCGACCTGGACTATACTCCCAACGAGGCTGTTTCAAAAAATATTGATGTGGCGATAAGCAATACATTTGGTTTTGGGGGTCACAATTCAGTAGCCGTATTCAGAAAATATACAGAATAAGTTATTTTTAATTGAAAAGATTATTCGATCTATTCAGCAGAAATCGCCAAACAAATGACTCAGACGACCCGCTCGTTAATTTAGATTTTAACCCCCTTTATAAAATTCTCAGTTACAAATTCAGGGATGAATCGCTTTTAAGAGAAGCCCTTACTCACAGATCATTCAGCGTCTCAAGAAATTATCCTTCCAATCAAAGAATGGAATTTCTTGGAGATGCAGTTATAGAACTTGTTAGCTCTCATGTTCTATATGAAAACTTTCCCGATAAAGAAGAAGGTCCGTTGACGGAGGCGAGATCGGCTCTCGTAAAAGGAAGCAATCTCGCGAAAATCGCACACAAACTTGGCTTAGGCGATTTTCTGCTCCTCAGCGCTGATGAAAAATCGCGGGACGGCGGGAGTAACCCATCCATATTAGCTGATGTGTACGAAGCCATCTGTGGCGCTATATATCTTGACGGCGGCTACAAGTCTGCAGAAAAATTTATCAAGAAAACGCTACTCATTGATCTTGTTTCTGCCTTTGACGATGCTAAAACGACTAATCATAAAAGCCGACTCCTTGAATATCTGCAAGCTAATGCACTTGGAAACGCTAAATATAAAGTTGTGGGGCAATCAGGTCCCGATCACGCAAAAGTGTTTGATGTGGAAGTTGTACTAAACGATGAATCTCTTGGCAGAGGAACCGGGAAGAGACTGAAAGAAGCTGAACAAAAGGCTGCGGAAAAAGCACTTCAATATATTGAGAATATGAATAAAAAATCCGCCGTTAAAGCGGATTCAGAATAAATCAGTCAAAAACCGGTCAGTTCAATTATTTTCCTCGCCGGCGCTGTTAAGCGCATTTAATTTATCTCGTAATTTTGCCGCCAATTCATAGTTTTCCAAATCGATCGCCTTATCTAATTCCTCTTGAAGTAGAGCGCCTTTAGACACATCCGCAGAATCAAATTGAAACTCCTCTATCTCCTCTTGATCGGCTAAGATCACACCCGCCTCTTGCATAACTTTCTTATTAACAAATACCGGGGCGTTAACTCTTAATGCCAATGCTATGGCATCGCTTGGTCTGGAGTCGATCTCGCGTTCACCAAACTGAAACGATTCAGTATAAATCTTTGCGTAAAATGTTCCTTCAATCAACTTATTTATAACGATCTCTTTTACCTCGACCTCTAATGTCTCAAGTAAATTGCTGAGAAGATCATGCGTCATCGGACGGGGCATTTCAATCCCTTCTATCGCCAATGCGATCGCCTGTGCCTCGAATGCGCCTACGATAACGGGTAACTGCCGCTCGCCGTCGACTTCCTTGAGTATAACGGCATAACCTTTGCTCGGGGGATAGAAC
>CBDUTM010000282.1:0-3270 GCA_965369985.1 uncultured bacterium
AATTAACCTTTTCACTTTAAGGAATCAAACTCGGGAAGGAACAACGATATTTGAGTTGGATACACCTCAATTATAAAGATAAAGTTCGTGTTATATATTAATGATTTATATTAAAAAAAAATCTATAAAGTGGTTAAAATCTATGAATTGTGTTCGAAAAAAGGTGAAGTTGATTATATTACTAAATTTAGCTTTAATTATAATCCCAATTTTATTAGTAAGTAATCAGAGAGATATTGAATTCTCCTTTGATGATAAGAATACTATTGAGGTTATTACTCCACAACCTCCCAGAGTATCTTCTGTTTATTACGAAGACACGGCCGATCGTGCTGTTGGTGTTTATGTGAGCGGAGATTACGCCTACGTAGCGGATTATTACTCTGGTTTGGCGGTCATTAATATTTCAGACCCGACCAATCCGGGAACACCCGTCTACGAAGACACGACCGGAGTTGCACAAAGTGTGTACGTGAGTGGAAATTACGCCTACGTGGCAGATTATACTTCCGGCTTGGCGATCATTGATATTTCTGACCCAACCGATCCAGGAACGCCCGTCTATGCAGACACGACTGGATGGGCAAGGGACATATATGTGAGCGGGGATTATGCCTACGTAGCTGATACTACTTCAGGTTTGGCGGTCATTGATGTTTCAGACCCGACTAACCCGGGAACACCTATCTACGAAGACACGGCCGGATCTGCTGGGGGTATTTACGTGAGTGGAAATTACGCCTATGTGGGGGATGCAGGCGCGGGTATAGCGGTCATTGATGTTTCCGACCCGACCGATCCAGGAACGCCCGTCTACGAAGCCACGAGTGGAAGTGCACGTGACGTGTACGTGAGCGGAGATTATGCCTATATGGCGAGTACTTGGTCGGGATTGGCAGTCATTAATATTTCCGATCCGACCAATCCGGGAGCACCCTTCTATAAAGATACGATAAATGAATCCCTGGGTGTTTACGTGAGCGGGGATTACGCTTACATGGCTGCTATGGAATCGGGTTTAGCGGTCATTAATATTTCTGATCCGACCAATCCAGGAACACCAGCCTACGAAAACACGATTGGATATGCATTTGACGTGTACGTGAGCGGTAATTATGCCTACGTGGCAGATTATTACTCCGGCTTGGTGGTCATTGATATTTCGGACCCGATCAATCCGGGAATGCCTATTTACGAAGATACGACCGGAAATGCATATGACGTGTACGTGAGTGGAGATTACGCCTATGTAGCTGATCTTAGTTCCGGCTTGGCTGTCATTGATATTTCCGATCCGAACAATCCGGGAACGCCTATCTACCAAGGTACAACTGGAGCCGCATATGGCGTGTATGTGAGTGGAGATTACGCCTACGTAGCAGATTGGGCCTCGGGATTAACTGTCAGTGATATTTCGGACCCGATCAATCCGGGAATGCCGATTTACGAAGACACGACCGGAATTGCAATTGACGTGTACGTGAGAGGAGATTACGCCTATGTCGCGGATTATTTCTCTGGGTTGACGGTCATTAATATTTCCGACCCGACCAATCCGGGACCACCCGTCTCTGAAAACACGAATGGAAGAGCATGGGGGGTGTATGTGAGTGGAGATTACGCCTACGTGGCAGATTATAACTATGGTTTGGCGGTCATCAATATTTCCGACCCGACCAATCCGGGAACGCCTGTTTACGAAGACACGAATGGATATGCATATGGCGTGTACGTGAGCGGAGATTACGCCTATGTAGCTGATAGGGGTTGGGGCTTGGCGATCATCAATATATCCAACCCAACCAACCCGGGAACTCCCATCTACGGAACCACGGGCGGAATTGCCGAAAGCGTGTACGTGAGCGGAGATTATGCCTATGTGGCGAATACTGACTCTAGCTTGGCGGTCATTGACATTTCCGATCCAACCAACCCGGGAACGCCCATCCTTGAATCCACGACCGGACAGGCATATGGTGTTTATGTGAGCGGAGATTATGCCTATGTAGCAGATATGAGCTCGGGTTTGGCGGTCATTCAAGTAAGTGAAATAATTGATAGGTGGAATCCTGTAATTATTGATTTACCTAGTGATTTTTTCGTCGAATACGGCTACACTGGACAGAGTCTATCATGGACTGCAACTGATATTAACCCAAATTCATATACCATCGAATTGGAAGGAACAGGCATTGTTGCTGGTTCTGCGGTATGGACGAGTGGAAACACAATTAGCTACAATATCTCCGATGGGTTTAGCTTAGGATCGTACATTTACACTGTTAACTTCACAGATCTTCGGGGTAATTTCATCACCGACAGCGTTAATTTTACAGTAGGTGAAGACAAGACCAATCCAACCATAATAAACGCTCCAAGCGATACCATTTTGGAATTCGGATACACAGGGCAGAGCTTGTCTTGGACGGCAGCTGATCTCAATCCTAACACTTACAAGATTGAATTACAAGGGTCAGGAATCGTAACAGGACCTACTGGCTGGATATCTGGCTTAATGATTACATATAACATTCCGGATGGCTTTGCTCTCGGTGCTTATGTCTACATGGTTAACTTCACAGACGATTACGATAATTCTTTTATTGACAGTGTTACTTTAACAATAGATGATACTATTGCTCCTATAATTATGATTAATTCTCCAAGTACTAATGATGAATTTGGCACTCTTACTCCAGCATACGATATTTCCATTAATGAATCACATTTAGATCAAATTTGGTATACGCTAGATGGAGATCTTACTAATATTACAATTGCAAGCTTATCAGGACCAATAAATAAAGCTATTTGGGAAGGGATTTCAGAAGGCACTGTAACTATCAGATTTTATGCTAATGATACATCAGGAAACATCGATTATAAAGAAGTTACTGTAATAAAATCTGTACCTCCAGAGAGCAATTTTTGGAAAGATTTATTACAACGAGGAGTTTTAATCCCTGTAGTTGGGGGGATAGTTGCTGGTGTTATTGGAATTTGTTTTTTCTTTATTAGGAGGAAACTCAAAAAAAGGGCTAAGAAAGTTGTTAATAAGGTATAATCAGCAGCAACCATATATTTTGTAGTATATTTTCCTTTTTCAGTATTTATTTGATACATGTCCCCTACTTTCTTTACATTAACCACAGGTTCTTGATCTTTTAGTAACGCTCCTGAATTTGAAGCTATATTAGTGAAAAAATTATCAAATATACTTCGCCAGACAACAGCACCCTTTCCTTTTTTAGAATAGATTTCACCATCAAG
>CBDUTM010000283.1:0-3248 GCA_965369985.1 uncultured bacterium
CAGGAAAAAGGGTAGACTCAAAAGACTTAAAGAACTTGCGGCTTATAAGGTTACGATTGTAATTTTCGAAGGACCGCACAGAATACTTAAATCATTGAGAGATTTAAGAGATATTTTCGGTGATAGAAAGGCGGCAATCGGCAGAGAACTGACGAAAATGCACGAAGAATTTATAAGGGGAAATCTTTCAGACCTAATTGCCATATTTAGTGATAAGAAACCTAAGGGAGAGTTCGTAATTCTCATCGAAGGTAATAAAAAATAAAATGCAGATACCTAAAAATTATAAAGAGAAAATAACAAAAGAAGGGTTTAATCCTGTTCATCCTAAATTGCAGGAAGGATATCTAAAGATAATATTACCTCTCGCGGATTTCTTTAAGTCCCTGAATATAAATCCTAACGCTCTTACTACTCTTGGAACAATATTTAACATAGTGGGAGCTATATTTTTCGCTTTATCATATCTTCGAGTCGGAGGGATGTTTATAGTATTTGGCGCTGTTTGCGATACAATAGACGGAAGAATAGCAACGCATGGCGATAAGAAAACAAAATTCGGGGCATTGTATGATTCTGTTATGGACCGGTATTCCGAAATTATTATGTTTTTCGGAATTGCAGTTCATTTTGTAAGAGGCGAATCATACTGGACATCGGTAGCAATATTTGCGGCATTGGGCGGATCAGTGATGGTTAGCTATGTTCGAGCGAGGGCTGAAGGGCTTGGACTTGAATGTAAAGTGGGAATGATGCAAAGGACAGAGCGGATCACTTATATATCCGTTGGCGCAATCATAGGCGACCTCCCTTATGTTCATGAGATTTTTTTGATCGCAACGATCTGGATAATTGCCATTTTAGCGAATTATACAGCAGTACAAAGAATGTTTCATCTTTATCGGGCAACAGCCGAGGAAAGAAACCCAAAGAAAAGTAAAAAATAATAACTATAATAATGAATAATTAGTATTTCAGGAGTATATAGATGTTAAGAGGAGATAAAATTGCCAAGGCGGAGGGTAAACTTGGCGTGCTGCTTCCGGGTATGGGAGCAGTAACTACTACATTCATAGCGGGTGTTGAATCAGTCAGAAAAGGACTTCATAAGCCGTTTGGCTCTTTAACCCAATTGGGTACCATCAGATTGGGAAAGAGAACAGATAAATCAGCGCCTTTTATTAAGGATTTTGTTTCAATCACCGATTTATCAGATATTGTATTCGGCGGATGGGATATTTTTGAGGAAGATATGTACGCTGCAGCCAAGAACAGCGGTGTATTGAAACAAGAAGATCTTGAACCGATTAAAGATTTTCTTTCTTCCATTCATCCTATGAAAGCAGTTTTCGATCAAAAATATGTTAAAAACTTAGAGCCTGTTTGGTTTAAAGATCTGGATAATAAATATGACCTTGCTGAAGCTTTGCGCCAGGACATCAGAGATTTTAAAGAAAAAAATGGATTGGCAAGAGTAGTGATCGTTTGGGCAGCGAGTACAGAAGCGTTTATCAAAGTCGGCGATGTTCACCAAACACTCGAATCATTTGAGCAGGGAATGAAAGATAATCATGATGACATTGCACCGAGCATGCTTTACGCATGGGCTGCACTCAAGGAAAAAATTCCTTTTGCGAACGGAGCGCCGAATTTAACAACAGACATTCCCGCGCTGTATGAATTAGCGGATATTAATAATGTTCCGCTTTCAGGTAAGGATTTTAAGACCGGTCAAACACTGATGAAAACAATTGTCGCGCCGGGATTAAAGGCTCGTTTACTCGGGCTTAACGGATGGTTTTCCACCAATATCCTGGGTAATCGCGATGGAGAGGTTCTTGATGACCCTGCGTCATTTAAGACAAAAGAAGAAAGTAAGTTGAGCGTTCTCGAGCATATTCTTCAGCCCGATATGTATCCTGATTTATATGGGAATTTCTATCACAAGGTAAGGATAAATTATTATCCACCACGCGGCGATGATAAAGAGGGTTGGGATAGTATAGATATTTTCGGGTGGATGGGTTACCCGATGCAGATAAAAATAGATTTCCTTTGTCGGGACAGTATTCTTGCTGCTCCCATACTTCTTGATCTTGCATTATTTATGGATCTTGCCAGTAGAGCGGATATGGGCGGTATTCAGGAATGGTTATCTTTTTACTTTAAGAGCCCTCTAGTTGCTCCGGAATTGTATCCCGAACATGATCTATTCATTCAACAGGCAAAATTGAAGAACACTTTACGATATATGATGGAAGAAGAACAGATCACCCATTTAGGTATCGAATACTACGAAAAATGACCGATACTGATTCTAAAGGTCTTTTTGTTACGTTCGAAGGTATTGACGGCTCAGGAAAGTCCACACAGGCGAATGCGCTTCTCCGCAAAGTGCAGGAAGAAGGCTTCAATGCTGTTTTGTTCAGAGAGCCGGGAGGAACTCGCATTTCCGAGCAAATTCGACAGATATTGCTCAGTACAAAGCATTCAGAAATGGATCCATTGACAGAAGTAATGCTTTATTCCGCAGCCAGGGCACAATTAACTGTTGAAATGATAGTTCCGGGTCTCATGGAAAACGATATCGTTATCTGCGACAGGTATTTTGATTCCACTACTGCCTATCAAGGTTACGGAAGGGGTATCGACTTAGAGTTTGTTAACGCTCTGATTAAAGAAGCGGCAAAAAAACTTTGGCCTGATCTGACCTTTTTGGTTGAGGTAAATGCCGACCTTGCCGAGAAACGTTCCGGAACTATTGGACGCCCTGATAGGTTAGAGATGGAGGCGAAGGAGTTTAAAATTAGAGTAATAGAAGGATTTAAGGAAATCGCGAAAAGAGAACCTGAAAGATTTATAATTCTTGACGGGAATGAGAATGTGGACACCATAGCCGATGAAGTCTGGAAGCATATTTCAATATTACTTTCATCTAAGTCGCAATCGCAACTTAAACACGGTCAAAATGCATAGAATAAAGATAATAGCAGTTACCTTTTTGGTAACAATTTTAATTTTATATACCGGAAGTACGCTTCTCCCGTCACCGGATATATATTCTAAGATAAGTAATGGGTTGAAACTATTCGGTCAGGTATATAAACAGGTTAGCACAACCTATGTGGACGAAATCGACCCTGAAACATTTGTGGAAGCAGCAATAAGAGGAATGCTACAAACATTAGACCCCTATACAACTTTCATATCCTCAGAAAAAAATAGTGATATAAATATTTTGACCACAG
>CBDUTM010000284.1:0-3226 GCA_965369985.1 uncultured bacterium
ACGCGACCCATAAAGAGGGTTTTAATAGAATAGATTTAATGGATGAAGATAAATTAAGAATCCCGGTAATGAATAGGAGAGATTACACCGCTCTTTCTGAATTATCACTCCTTGTGACAGAAGATCTCGTGAATGTGCTTGAGCAGAACAGAGATATTCTTCATGCTAATTACTTAAACTCTATATATTCCAATGAGATTACATTTGAGGAATATTTTATTTGGTGGTATCATTTTCTTTATTCGGAGGTGACTGATATTCTTGTTGAAAAGGGCTTTATTAAGATCCCGTCTTCGGGAATAACCACTTATGTGATTAATTGGTTATAATCTGATTTTCTGGTTGTTACGAACATCGGAAGCAATCTACGAGTTTAAGGTTAAATATAAAATGTTGTCTTATAGAACGGAGTTAATCTAAATGGATATAAAAAGACTAATCAATTGGAAATTATATTTCATTTTATTGGCAGCAAGTATTCTTTCAGTAATCGCGGTTATTCCTTACGCGCTTACACTCCAAGGAGAAATTCTAAAAACTGTCGATTTACCATTACCCTTATTGTTATTAATTTCAATTATTCAAAATACTGTCTTGTTTGGTGTTCTAATATTTATAGGGCTGAAATTAACAAAAACAACAGGGTTGGGTCTTCCAATTTTAGAAAGTTATATTGATAAGAGTAATACCGATATTAACCTTAAATCTATTTTTAAAATTTCGGTATTGCTTGGAGTCATTACCGGTATTGTAATAATCATTTTAGATTCTCTATTCACAAAAATTGGAGTGGATATGGCAGATCAAGTATCATTTCCACTTTGGCAGGGTTTTTTAGCATCTTTTTATGGGGGAATTAGTGAGGAAATACTTCTTAGACTATTTGTCATGACTCTTATAGCATGGATACTTAGTAAGTTGATAAGATCTAAAGATAAAGTAACAAAAAATAATTTCATTATCTGGCTCTCAATTATTATCGCTTCACTTTTGTTTGGTTTGGGGCATCTACCTGCTACAGCAATGATTACTACTCTCACACCATTAGTTATTTTTCGAGCGCTATTATTAAATGGAATTGGAGGTGTAGTTTTCGGCTGGCTCTATTGGAAGAAAGGTCTGGAGTCTTCAATGATCGCGCATTTTTCAGCAGATATAACACTGCATGTGCTTTTCCCATTATTCATATGAGCGAGTCTTATTATTTAATTCTCCTGAAAACAAATTCATTGCATCCGGTTGGGACATAAGCAGGATTAATCTTTAAAGTCTCAAAACCAAGCTTATTGACAAATTTCGCGATTCGTTTTTGCTGGCATACACATACTTAACCGCCTTCGTGTTCCAGAAAATCTTTTAATATCCAATCACCGATAAAATCGAATACGTCATCATAGATTGGGACAGATTGAATCATTTCAGATGTTTTGTTATTATCGAGTTTCTCACTCGTAAGATCAGCTTGTTGGTAGTCTATTTTATTAAGCATTTGATACCTCCTTTATTTATCTCTATCGCTAAGCAATCGATTCGTTCCGAAAGTTGATAGCTCCTGAATTTCTAACAGTTTTTCTTTTTGCTGCGCCATTATCGATACAAGACTTCGATGATTTTTGAGTATTCTATTGGCGTCTTCAAAATCAATTTTAAGGTCGTACATAAGAAATGCACACACTACAGTTGCGGAACGTCCGCGACCTTTGGCACAATGAACCAATATTTTATTTCCGAGTTTCGAGTGTGTTTTTAAATATTCAACGCCATATAGAATTTGAATCACAGATGGGGCGGAAAGATCATTTACCGGTATCTTTAAATATTCAATGTTTTTCCGCGTAAAAAAATCCTCTTCATCATTCCACTCGCTGGTCATATTCAATACCGCAGTTATTCCCTCATTTTTCAGCCAACTATAATCTTCCGGATGGGTTAGAGCACCCCCTAGGAATAGATCGGGTATTATTTCGCTGAACCATGAGTGCCTGCGGATCGTCACTCTCCAGTATCTTTGCAGGGGTAAAACTGCTTTCAAGAATTTCAATAAAGTCATTTTATTATACAGTCTCATTAGATGTCTCCTTGAACCGAGACGGCACTGTCATCGAATTGAAAGGAATTATCCTGAAACATCGGCAGTATATCTTTTATAGAGAACGCGCCTCTTGCGACGCAGCTCAAGACGACTATTCCGCCGGTGATCTGAAGAGCGTAAAGCCAGACTAAATCAGCAGACGATTCGAACCCTAAATAGATGAACGCTCCGATGAAAAGTCCCATCTTAAGCAAAGCATAAATTAATCTTGATGCGGGAGAAGCAACAAGCATCCAGCTTATTCCTGCCTGCATCATAGAAAAAGTAGTATAGCCCTTTGTAAGGGCATAGCTTCTGAAACCATCTACGATGAATCCACGGGATATAACGGCAGCTGACATCCAGATCGGAAATATGCCTTTGACAGTGAAAATTATCCAGAGAACATTCTCAACTATCCGGTCACCCGCTACATCCAAAATGCCACCGAAATCAGTACGGCAATTTAGTTTCTTAGCCAGAAATCCATCAACTCTGTCTAAGATAAATACTAATCCACAAAGAGCCGCCGCAACAAAATTTGCCATAGGCGTTTCAATATTCATGATAATGATGACCAGGAATAGTAATCCGATCCTGAATATTGTAACAATGTTGGCTGGATTGAGCATGTTTGAGTTAGATAAAGTGTTGTTCATGATTTCTCCGTATTCAATTTTGTTTTATTATTTTTCATATTACAGTTAGGAGAAATGCAATCGCTGTGCCAAGTCGTTAATGAGAGGTGAATTACATGGAATAGAGGATTTCAAGTCATTTAATTATAATGACTTAAAGAAACTATTGAATTAGATGCGAGTTTGATGAACAGTGAGCAATATGACCATCAATACGGTCACAAAGTGGAATATGAAACAGGCACTTTTATCGGCTAATTTTTATAAAGGCGAGCTTGAATATCCAGCTCTTTTAATTTTTCCTGTAAATATTGTCTTCTAATGCCTATAGATGAAGCAGTTCGACTAATATTTCCATTATTCTTTTTCAAAGCATCAATAAAGAATTGCTTCTCAAATGAATTAAGCAAATTACGTTTAGCCTCTTTAAATGAGAGATTTTCTATATCTCCCGTAAAGGGTTCATTCAGGGTAGGATTGATATTGTTTGTCAAAATTTTTGAGGACTTTAACACAG
>CBDUTM010000285.1:0-3214 GCA_965369985.1 uncultured bacterium
TAATTAATGCCGCAGTGGATCTGGCAAGAGCTGATTCCGGATTTTTTGGAGCTGAGACTCTGATGATAGATACTTCCGTTTATGCCATAAATACTCAGGGAGATATGATAGCGCGTATTGACACATTATTAACATTACCGGAATCCTCGGATGAATTTTATTGTCCATTAGCTCACGAACGATATACAATTAGAATAGAGGGAAATAGAACTATTTATCTCGCTTGTCCAATTAAAAAAGAATTGGAGAAATTCAAAATCACAATGGTTGAAGCTGATGATTCGCTCCGAAGTCTTTATGCTGAAATAATAGAAGAAGATAATTACGAGATCCATACGCTTGATGCTATGAGTAAGATTTCATCTCATCAGGACGAATTTATGCCGGAATTATTTATTATTGATGATAGGCTCATAAATGATGGAAATCTCGAAATAGTGAATGATATTTATGATGAAGATGAAGATGCGCTTGTTCTGCTGATGATGATTCAGGAACCGGACAGCTCAGATCCAACTAAACGAAAATTTCCAACATCGAATGGAACAATACCATATTCGTTTTCTCTCGGTGATCTCAAGGATAAAATCGACGATACAGTACTCGGTTCGCCAAGACGCTGGCTAAGAGAAGATTATTACGAGCGGCGATTCTTGTTTTTTTCGATGGTGGACTCTATTCACGGTTTCATCGAAGATGGCGATAGATCATGGCTATTCGGAGATCAATAAATGATGATCAAGTTTATTTAAGGGTAATATATTTTGAACACTGATAATAATAAGAAATTTCCATGCGTTGGTATCAGCATCGAAGGAAGCATAATTCGTTCTGTTGAAATTGGAGTGGATAGTGGCAGGCCCAAACTATTGGCTGTTAACGAGGTTGAAGCTTCGAGTAATTTGTGGGACGACATTCGCTCTGATTCAGGCGATTCGATTCAATTATTATCGTATTTTGATCCTGTAATTAAGGCATTGCCAGAGACGCCGAATTCGATCGCTATCGCATTAGATTCTAAGTCTGCAGTGATAAAAGTTCATCTCGTTGATACGGGTCTTCCGGAAGAAGAAAAAGATGAATTTATTCAGTGGGAAGCGAGAAAACGATTAGGAGATTCGTATGGTGAATATGCGGTTTCAATTTATCCGCTTATTGAAGAGATCCCAAAATTCAGCAAATATCTATCCGTATCTGTGAAAAGCGAAACCATTGATCTTTTAAACTCGATTTGTTCCTCATTGGATATTCCGCTTGAGGTCATTGATGTGGATATTTTTGCGGGAATAAATGCAGTATTATTCCTTAATGATAAAGCTTCATCCGGGAAAACATCAATTATGAGATATTTGGATGGAGAATACGCGTTAACCAATCTGAAAGACGGAGAATTTATAAATAGCTCTCTATATCGCAAAGAAAAAGACGGTTCAACATTTATGCTCAACTCATCGGTTAAAGATAAAAATACTGAAGATGTAATAAATTCACTCTCATCGGATAATCTTTCAGATCCGTTGCAAATAGTGGATAATATATACATTTATCAAGGCGCTAATCAGGGCGCGTTGCTAAAACCGTTATTAGAAAAAAATGAGGATGGCAAGGTTTCGGAGGTCGATCCTTTCAATAAGATAGAGTTGGGCGACGGCGTTGATAATGAAGTATTTAATGAAAATCCGACTCGATTTACAGAAACATTTGGAATGGCGGTCAGACTATTAGATAATGGTGAAAGCTCCTAAAATATTATGGTAAAAGTAAACCTTCAAAATGAACAACCTTCAGAAACGGAAGAGCCAAATGATGTAGTAAATAATGAGGAAGTTGCTGTTCCCGAAATGCCGGATGAATCTGTACCGGAGCCTGAAACCTACAAAAAAAAGAGTGGAGTTCTAAAATATATACTACTCATTTTTGTTGCTCTTATCGCAACAGGCTCAGCATATATTCTCTACACTAAAGGGTGGACTCTAAAGGATATAAGTTTCGAATCCGCTAAATCTCTCTTTATTGTGGATGAGGCATCGGTGGATGAATCGCCGATAAAGAAAACTACAGCGAAAAAAAAGCCCAAAGCTAAGAAGAAGCTTTCTACCATTAAACCTCGGGAGACGGGAGATAAAAAAGTTCCACCGAAGTCCAGACCTAAACAGAAGCCTAAATCTCGTGGTACGAGAAAAGTTGCAAAATCTTCCAAGCGCGTAGTATCAACGGCTACTGATGGAAGAAATCTGCTCCAAGTATTAAATTCTATCGTAACCTCTTTGGGCGAAGAATCAGGAGATTTGAAATTAACAGTGTCGAACAGCCAGATAACGCTAGCTATCAATCTGAACTCAAGGGCAGACGCAGCCTTACTGCTAAGAAAAATTCGTCAAAAGTGGCCGCTTAGCAACTTACGAGCTGTCAGATTCGAGCATTCTAATAATCTATCTGCATATAATTATGTAACTCAATTTGATGGATCAGTAAAACCTTCATTAGGCGGTGGAAATCGCAGATTGATGAATCTGAAAGATTTCAAAAAACTGTTGTCTGAAAACCTTACAATTTCGGGACTGACTTCGAGTAACTTAGAGGCAAAAAAGGGGATTAAGGGTAAGTCAGGAACTATTATTCCAATGGTAATAACGGCTGACGGCGCTAACGAATCTATCGTACTTTTCATGGAATCTCTTATGAAAACGGATGCATCATATACCGTTTCGCGTGTATCAGTATTGAGCAAGGACGATGCTGTTTCCAAGATGTCGATCTACTTGAGCCTGAATATCGGATCGGATAAGGCTCGCTCCTGATTAATGGTAAGAATTATATCCGGTACCCTACGCGGTAATAAGCTCACTAAATTTGCCGGCAACGATGTTCGCCCTACATCAGACAGGATCAAGGAATGGATATTTAATGTACTTGGCAATATTGAGGGCTCGAAAGTTCTTGATTTATTTGCGGGAACGGGTAATCTCGGGATAGAAGCTATCAGCAGAGGAGCAGAATCAGTTACATTTGTGGACAGCTCACATAAATCACTTCAGTTAATAAAGAAAAATGTAGCTCTTTTGAAATTGGAAGACCGTGTGGATATTCAGCGAAATGATTCAGTGAATTTTATCGGTAAAAAAAATAAAGGTGAGTTTGATCTCATATTTGCTGATCCTCCGTATTCGTATTCTGATTCATCCCGTTTAACGTTGGGTGTATTGAATATTTT
>CBDUTM010000286.1:0-3205 GCA_965369985.1 uncultured bacterium
TTCTGCCGGTGATCGAAGGCTGATTATTGTTATCTTCAAAGTTGCTTTTGCCGCTTGGTATGAACGTGTTCCCTCCTGATTCAAGGACAAGCCCGTCACTAATTCCATTCACGGCATAGATCTCGTATGTTACTCTTGAAGTTGCCGAAGTATAGAAGGCACCGAGAAATCCCATACCTACTTCAGAAAAGGTCGTCGGGATAATCCGGGTACTAACGAGCGGTCTGTCTATTAGCTGATTAGCAGGTGAGTCATGTGCTTGATTAAATCGCCCTAATGGAGAGAGGAGAATCCCACCTCGAAAAGTAACTGCCTCGTGAAGCTCGAAGTCTACTATTGCGAGCTCAATTTTGATCTCCTCACCTCCATCTTCGAATTCAAATTCGCTGATGAACCGTACACGATCAGAGATATTCGAGAAAGTGAAGAGATTTACTCTCTCCAGGAGGAATGACTGTTCTTCAGCAATTCCTAATGTACGGTGATGTCTAAACTGCGCATCTACGTAACCTCCAATTCTCAGACGATCCCCAAGACCGGTTATAAAGGGTTTGTCGTATATACCACCTATTGTGAGTGGCTTCCCTTGAGGTGAGACTTCTTCACTTTTCCCGGATTGAGCCTGTAATACCGGAGTATATAAGGCGATTGTCAATAATATTAATAATGTTTTTCGTAAATCCATAAATCAAATCTCCAATTTATATTAAATCGATTTTTATTATTCCATCCAATAGCTTAACAGGAAACGAGCGGAGACGTTTTTGAGCAGGACCTCTTATTACGTTTCCTAAGCCGTCATAAGCCGAACCGTGGCATGAGCATCGAAAGGATTGCGTTTTTACTTTTACCTGGCATCCCTGATGTGTGCATCGGGCTGAAAGTGCCAGAAATTCTCCTTCGGTATCTCTGATCAAGATAATCGCATCCTTCAATTCAAAAGACGAGACAAGCAAGCCGTAATTATCGCCCAAATTATCAATGAAATCAGAAAGTGGATATTCGAGTACACTTCCGTGGACGGAACCTTGATACACTGTCGCTGTTGCACAGCCAATAATTCCAACGCCGATCAATCCGCTTCCAATTCCGGATGATACTAATTTGATAAATTTCCGCCTTGTATAACTCATTCTTAATTTAATGCCTCTACAGCGATTCCAAAAATGCCATTAAGGCGTCTTCATCGGCCTGCGAAAGCGCTTTAAAGGCATCGGAAGCTACCTTTGCCTCTCCTCCGTGTAATTCAATCGCGCCTTTAACCGTAGTCGCACGTCCATCATGAAGATAAAATGGGCTGCCGTCGAGAAATTCCGGCACTAAACGGATTCCCCACAGCGGCGTAGTACGCCATTCGAAGCCATCCGCTGAACCGTCCGGCCTGTTATCCGCCAGACCAGGTCCCATATCGTGCAAGAGGAGGTCGGAGTAAAGATTAGCATTAACCTGATCGAGCTGCGGAACATTATTAGCGCCTGTTTTCATAAATGGAATGTGGCATGAAGCGCATCCGATTCCCTGGAAGAGAGTTTCACCCTTCGTTACTTCAGCAGTAATTTCTCCACGACCCGGAGGCGATAGTAATCGGACATAAACCACCGCGTCAAGCACAGTTTGGGCTGATATTTCGGGATCGGGCGCTATATCTCCAAGGGCGATACCCTCTCCGTCCTGATGATTATTCTCTAAAGGAATAAAATCACTCGTAATACCCATATCCTGATGATAGGCGTTTGTAACTTGCTCAAGTAGAGAAGAGACATTCGCCTTGAGTCCGAATCGCCCTACTTGAAGACCGGTTCCTCCACCAACAAACGCAGAAGGAACAAAGTCTCCCGCGGTTACCCAGTTTACTCGTCCGGAGATTCCGTCTCCATCAGCATCCATTGGATCTTCATTTGACATAATTGTTGCGGCAGGGATTGCTTCAAACAAACCCATTCCAAAAACAGCCGGAGGCATTCGAACGGAAGTATCTGCGTCGGCGGGGATTTGTTCTACAGCGACACCCGGAATAGCTTTGTCCTGATGTTGTGGTCCTCCTTCATTAGGAATAATGTCGGAACCTCTACTGAATCTGGTGAGCGCCTCATTTGGAGTACCGCGCCCATCAGCTGAATGACAGGCAGCGCAAGCCACGTTATTGAATATAGGGCCGAGACCTTCACTTACAGTAAAAGCATGGTCAAAAGCTACATCACCGGCTGCGAACATTGCATTAAGTTCATCAGGAAGAGGATCGAAGGGAGTTTCGAAGTCATTCCCCGCCTCAGGTGCAGAGGTTAGAATTTTATCGCAACTAATATTAATTACCATTAGAAGAATTAAAGCTGTTTGCAACATTGGAAATTTGTTCATTTGCGCATCCTTTAAATTATTAGTTATAAAATTAATATTGTCCATAATATTACTCTATTTAGCAGCACATAATTATGACTACTTATTAGGCATGTCTAACAAATATTATAGGCTTATCTAACTTAATTAACAAGTCAGCCTAATGCAAGAAAAAATTGGTAGTGGGTCAATTTGAAAAAGGAGTAACAATATGAATAATAATTGGAATAATAAGCAAGAAAGGATACATTCTTGGGGAGGCTCTTACATATCAGAAAAATATGGTATAAAAAGATTTCTAAATCAAAAGAAGGTCGCCAAGATGCCAATTAAAAAAGGTGATACAGTATTTATTATGGTTCCACACGATTATGCCGAAATAACAGGATTGCGAAACTCTGTTTTCTGTATATCCAAGCAGTCAGAGAATGACAAAATGGATGTAATGATGGCTAAATTTGTAGCGAATGATGAATTGGGGGGAGTTTGGTTGAGACCCGCCACCGGTGGGGGGGAGAAAATAGAAATGATGATCCCCTATGATGTAATTATGTTTATGGGGATAAGCTCAACAATAGAAGACGAAAAAAAATTTGGATTTAAGATCCCAGACAATATTATAGAAATTGCTTGACAAGTGATAACTTATCACCTACACTATAGGTGTGAATAAGTTAAAACATTTAAAAACTGTGAATGGTAGTAAGTATTTATCGGTATCAGAAGCCTCTAATACGCTTGGAATAAAAGAATCGGCTATCAGAAACTATCTATATGCTGGAAAGCTTACTACTTATAAATTCAAGGAATTGACATTACTTAGTAAATTAGAAATAAATAACTGGAGGGGGAAACAGAGAAAGTAATC
>CBDUTM010000287.1:0-3190 GCA_965369985.1 uncultured bacterium
AACATAACAATAGAATTCATTTTACCGGAACGGAATGATATTTCTGTTGAAATATTTGATATTATGGGGAGAAAAATTCGCACGCTACTTAGCGGAGCACAGCTTGAAGGAAAACACAGTCTGAATTGGAACGGAAAAACCGATAGTGGCGCCGCAACCGGTAGCGGAATTTATTTTGTCAGAATAAATCTGAGTGGGTCTCTTATAAACAATAAAATAATTCAGTTAAAATAAATTATTAAACAAATGCGCATAAAATATGTTTTAGTAGTATTCCCATTAATTATGGGGGTATTATCCTGTTCCGCCAAACCCGACAACGAGCTTGTGGTTTGGGTTCAAATGTTACCCGAAGGTAGAGAAGTTTTGCGAGAAGCTCTTTCCGATTTTATGGAAGAAAATCCTGAACTCATCGTAAAAGAACTCTACTATGAAACGGAGGAGCTACGGAGTAATTTTCAAATCGCTGCTCTCGGAGGAAGCGGTCCCGATCTTATAGGAGGACCTTCTGATGTGATCGGACCCTTTGACGAAATGGATCTTATTGCTCCGCTCGAAGAATATTTCAGCGAGGAGGAGCGTTCACGCTTCATGCCGCAGGCATTAACATTTAGAAATGGACATCTTTTCCAGGTGGCAGATAGAGTCGGCAATCATCTCGCGTTAGTGTACAATCGTGATTTGATGCCTGAGCCGCCGAAAACTATGGACGAGCTGCTTGAAATAGGACCTTCGTATACATCGGATGTTGATGGGGACGGTTTAATAGATAATTATGCTCTCGTATTTAATTTCATCGAACCGTTTTTCTTTGTTCCGTTTATCAGCGGATACGGCGGCTGGGTTATGGATGAGGACGGTAACCCTACTCTCGACAGCGAAGGAGTGGTGAATGCTCTTTCCTTCCTGTTAAAATTACGGGAGGAAAATATAGTTCCGCAGGAATGTGACCTTGACCTGGCAAATTCTTTATTCAAAACCGGAAAAGCTGCGATGGTCATAAACGGACCATGGTCATGGGGTAAATATGGCGATGCTGGAATAAATTACGGAGTCACGCGTATTCCTTTCGTTACTTCCACGGGATTATGGCCAGCGCCGATGGTATCTCCGCTGGGCTACTCGGTTAATGTTAATCTGAAGGGCAAGAGAAAAGAGAACGCCATAAAATTACTGAAGTTCCTCGTATCGGATAATGTGCAAGTGATGTTTACTGAAAAACTGAATACACTGCCTTCGAGTTATTCTGCACAGGAAGCTCCGACCGTGATACAAAACGATATTCTTCGGCAATCGAAATACGCTCTTGAAGTTGGTAAACCAATGCCGATTGAGCCTGAAATGCGAGCAATCTGGGATGCTATGCGCCCGGCTTATCAGGCAGTGCTAAACGGAAGCTTAACTCCAAAGGAAGCGGCTGCGGCGATGCAGAAAGAGGCATATAAGAAGATCGAGGAAATGTATGAGTAACATCAGTTTCACTACAAGGCGAATCTAAAGAGTGTATACTTTTTCTGAATCATGGGAAGAAATCCGTAAAAACAGGATGGCCTATTTTTATATTCTCCCCGCATTCACCGTAATGGGTATCGTTGTAATATATCCATTTATTTATAACGTAATGTTATCCTTTTCCAATATGAGTCTTATGCATTTCAAGGATTGGAGTTTTGTAGGATTGAGGCAATATGAGCGGGTATTTTCTGATCCGATATTTTATTCCACTCTTTGGAAGACAGTATTGTGGACCACCATTAATCTGTTTTTTCATGTTGTGATAGGAGTCTCTCTCGCATTGCTTCTTAATCGACCAATTTTGGGAAGAGCATGGTTCCGAACTCTTTTAATTATTCCATGGGCGGTTCCGCAATATATATCGGCGTTAACCTGGAGGGGGATGTTTAATTTTCGGTTTGGGTCGATCAACTTAATCTTAATTGAATTAAAACCGATATTTGAATTTTTTAATAACATTCCCGGTGTAGATATATCAATGCCGCCATACAATTGGCTTAGTGATCCAACGGGAGCATTTGCTGCGGCGATCATTGCAAATATTTGGCTCGGATTTCCATTTATGATGATAGTTGCGTTGGGAGGATTACAGTCCATTCCAAATGTACTTTACGAAGCCGCGGATGTGGACGGCGCGACTGCATATCAGAAATTCAGGAATATCACATATCCATTACTTAAGCCCGTGATGATTCCTGCAATATCTCTTGGGATGATTTGGACATTTAATAATTTTAATGTTATCTGGCTTGTAACTAACGGAGGCAGGCCATCTGATTCAAGCCATATTCTTGTGTCTTACGTATATAAAGCCGTTTTCAATCAATATCGATATGGATACTCAGCAGCTCTTTCGATGGTGATATTTATGATACTTCTCATAGTTGGTGTGAATTTCATTCGTCGTTCCCGGGCAACGAAGGGAGCATATTAATATGGCATCCGGTTCCTGGAAAAACGAGTCTATTTATGTGAAGTCAGCAGTATATCTTGTCCTCGGGCTTGCCACGCTCTTTGCGATCTATCCTGTCGCGTGGATTTTCGGGGTCTCGCTCCGCCCGACCGGAGTTCTGCACAGTACGTCATTGAGCATTATACCTGACGGAGCCACATTCAATTCATATATAAAACTTTTTACAGAGCATTCCTTTTTACTTTGGATGAGAAATAGTATGATCGTGTCTCTGTCCGTAACCGTGTTCGGTGTTATGATGGCGTCAACAGCAGGCTATTCGTTTTCCAGATATAATTTCAAAGGTAGAAGTTCCGGGATGATAGCATTAATAGTCACTCAAATGTTTCCGCTCACAATGTTGCTTCTTCCTCTGTTCATTATGCTTGTGAAACTACAAATTTACGACACATTTATCGGACTGTTCGTGGCTTATTCGGCTACCGCGTTGCCGTTTACAATATGGACAATGAAAGGTTATTATGATACCATTCCGGCAAGTTTGGAAGAAGCAGCTTTGATCGACGGATGCACTCCATTCAGCGCATTTTATAAAATCACGCTTCCGCTAGCATCGCCTGCTTTGGTGATAACAGCATTGTTTTCCTTTATGGCGGCATGGTCGGAATATCTCGTAGCCGCAGTTATAATAAACGATACAAATCTATAGACTCTACCGCTTGGATTGAAGATGTTTCAGTCTAATTATGATACTGAGTGGGG
>CBDUTM010000288.1:0-3186 GCA_965369985.1 uncultured bacterium
AGGTATTAAACTCCGGAAGGCTAAGCCTTGCTGCGGGGTCTATCGGTGGAATGAAGGAATGCATCTCTCTCGCAACAACACATGCCCTCGAGAGAAAACAATTCGGGAAATCGATATCTGAGTTTGAAATGATAAAGGAAAAGATAGCTCGAATGACTATGGAAACCTTTGTATGCGATAGTATGACATATCTGACAACCGGCTTATCTGACAGAGGTAGTGTTGACTATGCCCTTGAATCGGCAATAGGTAAAGTATTTGCTTCAGAAGCGCTCTGGCGCACAGTAAACGAGGCTATGCAAATAGCGGCTGGTATTGGCTATATGAAAGAATATCCATACGAACGGATACTAAGAGATTCGCGGATAAATATGATCTTTGAAGGTACCAACGAAATTCTGAGGCTCTTCATAGCGCTTGCAGGTATGCAGGATCAGGGTGAATATCTGAAGAAGATCGGGAAAGCTCTTCGTGATCCGATTAAAGGATTCGGACTTCTGACTGATTATGCCGTTGCGAGAATTAAAAGATCTATGATTGCCCCGGAAATAACCAAGGCTCATCCTGTGTTGAATGTACAAGTGGAAAAAGTAAGGGAATACGTTCGGAAATTCCAAGGAATTGTAGAAGGGATGATCATAAAGCATGGTAAAAATATCATTGAACAGGAATTGGTGCTAAAACGGATCGCCGATATTTCCATTGATCTTTACGCTATGATAGCCACCATCAGCCGAGTGACATCATTGATAGAATCCAAAGGTGAGGATAAATGTTTGACCGAGATTCATATTACTGAGACTTTTTGCGAGGAGGCCTGGAGACGCATTCGCCGCAATGCCGCGATGACGAAGAGCAACCAGGACAATTATATCAATTCTATTGCAGAATCCACGTATGAATCTATGGGATATAATCTCGGATGAAATATTTGATAATTTTGGTGCAAAAAAAGGACGTGGTATTCAGAACGAAATACTTTCAATGCCTATCACAACAAATGGGAGACCATTTTCTAAACTAAGTGAGAGATAGATGTTCGATAAAATTAAATTAATCTTAAAACGTTTAATAGCTGCTCGACTGAATAAAAAGAGTACTGAATATTTCTATAGAATTCCCAATAATATGAAAAATCTAAAGAGGTACATTCGGAAAGGGGATGTTGTACTTGTCGAAGGGAATCAGCGCCTAAGTGAATTGATTAAACTATTTACTCAAAGTCATTGGAGTCACAGCGCTTTCTATGTTGGGAATGAATTGATAAAAGAGGGTAGTATTCACCGAGAAAAAATTCTCAGTGAATTTGGTGATCAAGCGAAACATATGGTAGTGGAAGCAATTACCGGAAATGGTGTTATCGTCAGCTCATTGGATAAATACGAGTTTCACAATTTAAGGGTTTGCCGTCCCTACGGCATTACTAAGAGTGATATAAAAGAAGTAGTTGATAATGTTCTTGGAAATATTGGAAGAGAATATGATGATCGAAATATATATGATATTGCTTTCTCATTACTTCCTTTTGGATTAAATCCCTGGAAGAAGAAGAACCTGGAGATTTGCATAGGAAATTGCGATGAATTTGCTGTTACCTGTTCTGGATTAATCGCGAAATCATTTCATTCAGTGGGATATCCTATCTCCCCCGCAATAAATATCGCCGATGATAATAAAATACTAATAGAGGATGGAAATCCATACGGTCATAATTATACTAAACGCCACTTCTCCCAAATCACTCCGGCGGACTTTGACTTAAGCCCAAATTTCAAAGTTATAAAATTCAATATCATTGAAGATGGGGATTTCGATTACAAATCACTGGACTTGGATAAAGACGAAAATTTAAGTACACCTCTTGATTCGACAGTACATAACATTTAGGCATGTGTCGGCATCAGCTGAGACACTCTTCAGGTTCAACTCTATCTTTAATTATAAAAAGATTTGCCCTCTTTTAACGAATCAGCAGGAGCAAGACGACCTCCGGTTCCCTCAGCGATAGTGTTCAATCCACTCCATACCACAGAATTACCAACGCTATCAGCATAGCGCAGCAACCCTCCTCTGAACGGCGGAAAACCGGTGCCGAAAATCATACCGGTATCCACAACTTGAGGAGAAACAATTATTCCCTCGTCAAGACAGAGAGATGCTTCTGAAATCATGGGCCAGATTAACCTCTTTATAATCAGCTCCGCCTCAGGCCGGAATTCATGATGATCCCGAAAATCGTTTACATCTTTATTTAGAGTCGCTCTCTTACCACCATAAGTATAAAAACCGAAACCACCTTTCTTCCCAAACAACCCTGACCGTTGAAGATCCTCAATAAGAGTCGATTGAACAAGTCGTTGAGGAAAAGCATCGCTCATAACATTAGAAGCATGCATGGCGATATCAAATCCGATTTCGTCAAGAAGTCTGAAAGGACCCATCGGCATACCGAAAGATTTAATGATTTTATCTACATGCTTTACTTCCGCACCCTCTTTAAACAGGTAACCTGCCTCATTTAGATAAACAGCAAGGATTCGGTTTACAAGGAATCCCGGGGAATCCTTCACAAGTATTGGTGTTTTACCAATACGCTTTGCTAAATTGAGGGTGATCTCTAATGAACGCTCAGATGAATTCTTTCCCTGAATAATTTCTACCAAGGGCATTTTGTGGACAGGGTTAAAAAAATGTAATCCGGTAATATTTTCCGGCGTTTTGGCGGCTGTTGCCATTTCCGATATAGAGAGTGACGAAGTGTTGCTTGCGATTACAACATCATCGCGTATAATTTCAGAAACCTCTTTTATAACACTTTTTTTCACATCCATTTTTTCAACCACTGCCTCAATTACGATATCAACATCTTTAAAACCTTCGAACTCAAGAGTAGGTGTTAGATTGGATAACTTGCGGTCTAGCTCGTCTTCGGTCATTCGTCTACGTTTTACATTAGAAGTGAATATCTTTTGAACGGTGGAAATTCCGAGATCAAGAGCGTTTTGATTTATATCTTTCATTATCAGCGGAATGTCATTATGGACTAAAACCTGTGCGATTCCCCCGCCCATTACTCCCGCTCCCATCACGGCGGCTTTATTAATTTTTGCCACCTTTTCGTTTGTTATGGAAAGTTTTTTAGCGTTTTTTCTTAAGTAAAACACATTTATTAAATTTTTTGTTACC
>CBDUTM010000289.1:0-3153 GCA_965369985.1 uncultured bacterium
ATCTCGCTTCGAATCGGTATTCATGTTGGAGATGTGGTCTTGAAGGGGGAAGAAGTCTACGGAGATGGAGTGAACGTGGCGTCACGGATTGAACCATTAGCAGCGCCCGGCGGAATTTGTATCTCCGGAAGAGTTTATGACGATATAAAAAATCAACGTGATTGCAAAGTAGTCTTTCTCGGAGAGAAAAATCTCAAAAACGTTGACAGACCTATAGAAGTTTATGCTGTAGAAGGTGAAGGTCTGCCGACGCCACAAACCGGATCGAAAATCGCCCAGTGGTCAAGGAGTAAAGAAAAAAATCAGCGACGGATAGGTGTTGTTGGTAGTTTGCTGCTTTTATTAATTATTTCGAGTGTTCTCTATTGGAATAACACTGATGATAAGGAAGCAGGTTTTGAAAAAAAAATGCTTGTAGTATTACCATTTGAAAATTTGGGGTCACCCGAAAATGAATATTTCGCAGACGGGATCACAGAAGAAATCACGAGCCGATTAGCGGTCATAAGCGGTTTGGGGGTGATTTCAAGAACAAGCGCGATTCAATATAAAAATGTTTCGAAAAGCGTTTCAGAGATCGGAAAAGAGCTGGGAGCACAATATATTCTTGAAGGCACTATCCGTTATCAGCTATCAGCTGATGGAGTTAATCAGGTACGAATTACGCCACAGCTGATAAGGGTTTCAGATGATTCTCATCTGTGGGCAACGACTTATGATGGTTTTATGGTGGAAATATTCGATCTTCAGACCAAGATAGCTGAGAAAGTGGCATCCGCTTTGGACATCACACTGCTCGAGCCTGAAAGAGAGCTGCTTAATCGAAGGCATACAAGCAACCTTGAAGCATATGATTATTTTTTAAGAGGAAATGACCACCTCAACCGTGGAACGGAAGAAAAAAACTTTACCGAAGCGACTAATTGGTATAGAAAAGCTGTGGAATCGGATCCGAACTTTGCATTGGCATATGCAAGGCTTTCATTGGCTTACACAAATCTCTACTGGTATAGTGGCTTTGAGAAAAAAAAACACCAAACAGAGGCAGAGAAAGCCGTATTTGAGGCTTTCAGGTTAAAACCGAATTTACCAGAAGCACATCTTGCATTGGGAGAATTTCAAAATAGAGTTCACCGGGATTATGATGAAGCATTGGAGCATTTCAGTATTGCGCTTAAAAGCCAACCTAATAACAGTGAAGTTTACGCGGCAATAGCGCTTGTCCAAAAACGGCAGGGGAATTGGAACGCTTCAATCGAAAATTATGAAAAAGCGATAAAATTGGATCCTCTTTCTCCTATAAAAGCGATAGAGATTGGGCACACGTACCTATATATGCGCCAATATTCAGATGCTGAAAAAAATATAGTCCGTGCCAGGACTCTTAATCCTTTTTCTTCTGATAATTATACATATGAAGCATGGCTGTATTTGCTCTGGGACAAAAAAGGGCGTGCTCAAAAAGTAATTGTTGAAGCGACAGAAGTGGATCGCAATAAAGTGATGTCAGGCATAAAAACATATCTCTTTGGAAAAGGATTATGGAGTTTTGATCTCCTGAATGCAAATGACCTGGAAGCTGAGGATGCTTTATCTATGGATTCTTTTGGAGAGGACAGCTTGACCTACTACATTTCCAAAGCTCAACTTTATGCGCTTAAGGATGAAAAAGAAGCTGAACAGGCGATTTATGACTCTGCTCTCGTAATTCTGGAAAGGCAGGTTAAAAATAACCCCCAAAGTCCCATGTTTCAGGCGCTCTTAGGATTCGTAAGTGCCAAGTTAGGATTTAGAGATCGCGCTATAGAGGCAGGAAATAGAGCAAAAGAAATAATGCCTGTTTCTTTGTGTCATTATTGAGGACCTTTGCAGGTCATGGTCATGGCCGAGATTTATACATTGACAGGGGATTACGATAAAGCAATTGATGAGTTGGAGTATCTACTCAGCATACCTGCTCCAATTTCAGAATCATGGATTAAAAATAACACAACATTCCAGCCTCTAAAAAATAATCCTCGATATCAGAATTTGATTAATTAATTCAAGTGTTGATATCAAAGCATTCGCCAATAGAGCCCATTATTGAGAAATATGGAATGCTTCTGCTCGATGGGGCTCTCGCCACTGAACTCGAAAAGCAAGGGCTCGATCTTAGCACAAATCTCTGGTCATCTCAATTTCTATTGGATAATCCGGATGCAATAAAAAAAGTTCACTTATCATATCTTGAGGCAGGAGCTAAATGTATCATATCGGCAAGTTATCAGGCATCTATCAAGGGATTTATGGATCATGGGCTTTCAGAGGAAGAGGCAATAGCACTTCTAAAAAAATCTGTGGCTCTGGCTATCGAAGCCCGTGATGAGTTTATGGCAGATAAAGATTATGAACTATTGCCGCTTGTGGCTGCGAGCATTGGTCCTTACGGCGCTATACTTGCTGACGGAGCGGAATATCGTGGTGATTACGCTTTATCGAAAGATGCATTGCTGGAGTTCCACGAGCAAAGATGGGAGATCCTTGCGGCTTCACCAGCTGATCTATTAGCTATTGAAACTATTCCCAGCTTCAAAGAAGCGGAAGTGATATTAGAACTGCTCCAACAAACGCCTGATAAGTTTGCATGGGTCAGTTTTTCGTGTCAGGATGGTGAACATATCAGTGACGGCACTCCGATAAAAGAATGTGTTTCACTTTTCAGTGAGTGTGATGGAGTAGTGGCAGTTGGTGTGAATTGCACACCACCTCGTTATATTTCCTCTTTGATCAAGCAGATCAGAATAGGCGCTCCGGATAAGTATATCGTCGTTTATCCGAATTCTGGAGAAGTATATAATGCAGATGAAAAGATCTGGTCCGAAAGTTCAGAACCGTTTGAGTGTGGCAGAGACGCCGAAATATGGTATAAAAACGGCGCTAAATTGATTGGAGGTTGTTGCCGGTTGGGTCCCGAACACATTAAAGTAATGAGGGATAATCTTGCCGCTCCGTGACATATATTTCCGAGATTTGATTTCACAATTGCCATAATCGTTTCAACTATCTATATTTGCTTAGAAAAATTTTAATAAATCATAACCCTGAGGAATAAGTAGAATGTATCTTAAATTAGAACCGATAGATTTTCAGAAAGATGTTATTGAAGCAAGC
>CBDUTM010000290.1:0-3150 GCA_965369985.1 uncultured bacterium
ATATAGGAAAATCGGAAGACAGGTTCATTCATTGACCGTGCGAAATATAGACAGTGCCGGAGAATATGAAGAAACAGATGGCTTGCTGACGCAGACCGGAGGGCTTTCCCTTATAGTAAGTGCGGCTGACTGTCTGCCGATTTTCCTATATGACCCTGAAAATGGCGCTATAGGCACCGTGCACAGTGGTTGGAAAGGAACGAAAGGAGGAATTCTGACGAACGCCATAGATCTTATGGGCAATTTGTATGGTACTTCTCCTTCCAATCTGCTATGCGCTATTGGACCGTCAATTGAAAGCACGTGTTACGAGGTCGGAGAGGAAGTAGCAATCCAGTTCGATGACGAATTTTTGGAAGATTCCGCTGAGGGGAAATATCAGCTCGATTTAAAGGCTGCGATCATCTCTCAGATGCAATCCGCTGGAGTTCAATCCGATAATATTGAAATTTGCGATATATGTAACAAGTGTGATACAGATAATTTCTTTTCATATCGCCGTGAAGGCGATAAATCAGGAAGAATGTGGGGTCTTATTCGATTGGAATCCTAAGCACGGATTTTGCCATTAGTTCTTGCTAATAGTGCAGATTGCCGATAAATTCAGTTTTCAATTTAAGGATAACATTTTTGAATATATTTGAAGCTTTTTGGCTCGGCATTTTACAGGGACTAACAGAATTTTTACCTGTAAGTAGTTCAGGACATCTTGTTATAGCCCAGGCTGTAGCCGGAATAAGAAATCCCGGAATGGCATTTGAGATTTATGTGCATTTCGGTACTCTACTCAGCATACTTGTTATCTTTCGTAATGATTTGAGCGAAATGATCAGATCGTTTATCGGAAAATTAAAAACCCCGAAGACTCTCATTTCAGGCTACAAAGATGATAAAAATTATCGGTTGCTTATTTTGCTCCTGATCGCAACTATTCCAGCTGGTGTCATTGGTTTATTATTTAAAGATTTTTTTGAAGCGACATTCAGTGACATTAATTTTGTCGGTTTTGCGCTCATTCTCACGGGAATTATTCTTTTTATCTCTAAATTTGCCGTGAACAGAAACAAAGAGGTCGGCAGAAAAAGAGCCTTGCTGATCGGATTTGCGCAAGCGCTTGCCATCTTTCCCGGCATATCACGATCCGGCGCCAGCATCAGCGCGGCAATGTTATCCGGTGTTTCAGGTGAGCAATCTGCGCGATTTTCGTTCCTGCTTGCCATACCGGCAATAGCAGGGGCAACATTATTGCAGCTGTTGGATATATCTTCTTCCGACGCCGGAAATATCAGCTATGTTATTGCCGGGGTAGGAATAGTATCGTCTTTTATCACAGGTACGTTGGCGATCTCACTGCTGTTGCAAGTGATGAGGAAAGGGAAAATGCATTATTTCTCCGGTTACTGTATTGCAGCAGGATTAGCAACGCTGTATTTTATTTAAAAAAGATGGAGACTCGTTGAGCAAGCAGCAAGAAATGTTCAGTTCAAGATGGGCCCTGATCCTGGCATCTTTAGGTATGGCAATCGGGGCAGGTAACATATGGAGATTACCGAGGATTGCAGCTCAGAACGGTGGAGGATCATTTCTAATACCCTGGATAGTTTTTCTCTTCCTCTGGTCAATTCCGCTTATCATAATGGAATATGCTATGGGCAGGAGTTCCCGAAAAGGCGTAATAGGCTCCTTCATACATATTATGGGACCAAAATTTGCCTGGATGGGTGCATTTGTTGGTTGGTGTACGATGGGGATAATGTTTTACTATTCTGTAGTTACGGGCTGGAGTCTCAGGTATTTTGTGGTTTCATTGACCACCGGGTTGAAAGGACTTGATCATGCCGCAGAATGGAGTGCTTATACTTCTTCCGGATACGGTCCTGTATTTTATCATTTTATTGCCATATCGATCGGATCCTATATAATATTCAAGGGCATTAAAGGTGGGATCGAAAAAACCAATAAAATAGTCGTTCCTCTTTTGTTTGTTCTTTTAATTATAGCTGCCGGGAGAGCGCTTACACTCCCCGGAGCCACGGAAGGATTAAATTATCTCTTCAGCGTTGATTTCGGGAAACTCACAGATTATAAGATATGGTTGGAAGGTTTATCGCAATCTGCGTGGTCAACAGGCGCGGCGTGGGGATTACTGATGACCTATGCAGTTTATATGAATAAAAAAGAAGATATTGTATTAAATTCTTTTATCGCGGGCTTCGGAAATAACGCTGCATCTCTTTTAGCTGCTTTAGCAGTGATACCTACCGTGTTCGCTCTAACAGATTCAGCCGAAGTTGCTTTAGAATCTCTCGGCGCAGGCAATACAGGCCTGACCTTTATAGTAATACCCCAGCTATTCGAGAAGATGCCTGGTGGGGCGTTTTTTGAATCGCTGTTTTTTTTAGCATTATCATTAGCAGCATTCTCATCACTGCTTGCAATGATAGAATTATCAACCCGGATTTTTATGGATATGGGTTTAGAACGGAAGAAGGCGATCATCGTGATCGGAATTGGCGGATTTCTCCTTGGAATTCCTTCCGCGATCTCTTTAGGATTTTTCAACAATCAGGATTGGGTTTGGGGGTTGGGGTTAATGGTGAGCGGATTATTTGTTGCGCTTGCAGGAATAAAATATGGAGTGGATAAATTTCGAGATGAATTGGTCAATGTGGAAGGAAACGATCTGAGAGCAGGGAAGTGGTTTACCATAATTATTAAATGGCTTATTCCTGTTGAATTTGCTGTAATGCTCGGATGGTGGTTTTGGCGCTCCGCGACCGAATATGATCCGGATGCGATATGGAATCCGTTTCACACTTATAATATCGGCACTACCGTCGCTCAATGGCTTATTGTGATAATCATATTTATAGGGTTTAATAAACTACTTGTACGGCTTAACTCGAATGAGGGCGCTTAGAATGACATCGGAAACGCTAATAATGATGGTATTATTTCTTGGATTTGTTTGGGGTGGATTTATATTTTTTATTAATCTCGCTATCAAGAAAAACAAAGCAAAAAAAGATCTGTTAGAGGAATAATCATGGCAGCGCAAACTAAAACAAAAGATTCAATTATGCCTTATAACGCTGCTGAAAAATCACTAAATATCGATAACATAAAGCCATTATATCTTTTAGCAGGCAG
>CBDUTM010000291.1:0-3149 GCA_965369985.1 uncultured bacterium
AGCCGTCTTTCCTGTCTGCCTGTCTCCGATTATCAGTTCCCTTTGTCCACGTCCGATAGGGATCATCGAATCTATCGATTTTATTCCTGTGGCTAATGGCTCCATAACAGGGGCACGGGCTATAACACCGGGTGCTTTATTTTCGATAGGCATTTTCTTTTTGGGATCGAGTTTACCCTTACCGTCGATAGCAACACCTATGGGATTCACAACTCTTCCGAGCATCTCGTCCCCAACGCCGATATCTACTAATCTACCTGTTCGTTTTGCCGTGTCACCTTCCTTTATCTTTCTGTCATCACCAAAAAGAATTACTCCTACATTATCCGTTTCTAAGTTGAGTGCCATTCCGAAAACTCCACCGGAAAACTCGATAAGCTCTGATGCCATGGCATTCTCAAGCCCAACAACACGAGCGATGCCGTCACCAACCATAATTACTTCGCCGACTTCTTCAACGTCGACCGATACCTTGAAACCCTCAATCTGCTTTTTTAATAGAGAGGCTATTTCGTCGGTTTTTATTGTCATTCTAACTCCTGATTATCAGCTAACTTAAAAGCTCCTTGCGCATACGCGTTAGGTAACCTCGAACAGAACCGTCTATGACACTGTTGTCGATCCGCAATATCATTCCGCCGATAAGTCCCGGGTCGATTATTGAATCGATCACCACATCTTTGCCGAGTAGACTATCCAATTTTTCCTTTATCATCTTACCTGTATCCTCTGAGAGTTTTTCAGGTGTGAAAGTTGAGACGAGAATTTTGTTCATTGAATTCATCGCCATCTTGTTAAATTGGTCTGCAATATCGGGAATCAAGTCCTGTCTTTTATTGTTAATTATCGTTTTCATAAAATTGGACAATAGATCGGTAATATCATTCCCGAAAACTATGCCCAATGTTTCTACTTTTCTGTCAGTCTCGAATCTAAACGAAGATAGAAATGCTTTAAGCTGAGGAATCTCCTTTAAAGCCTGTTTCAGAGCTTTCAGTCCTTCGGCAGTTTCAGAAACTTCGTTCTTTTTGATCGCAAGTTCGAGGAGCGAAGAAGAATATCTTCGAGCGGCAGATAGATCTTTCAATCTTTTGTCGCCATGCTCTTCATCGTTTCCTCGATAAGCCTCATATGATCTTCTGACTTTATATTATTCTTTATCATTTTTTCTGCAGCTGCAAGCGATACATCCACCACGATTTTCTTGATTTCATTCAAAGCTCCGGACTTTTCAGCTTCAATTTCTTTTTTCGCTTTGTCTACCAGAGCTGAAGCCCGCTTATTGGCTTCATCAAGAATCTCGGTTTTTATTTTTTCAGCTGACTCTTTGCCCGCAGAGATCACTTTACGAACCTCTTCTCTTGCTTCCGCAAGTTTCGCATTATATTCTTCAAATGATTCTTCTGATTTCCTCTGGATATCTTCAGCATTTTTTATTGAATCATTTATCAGCTTTTCTCTATTATCCAAATTATCTAAAAGAGGTTTCCATAGATATTTTTTCAGGATAACAAGAAGCAGAAGAAATGTAATTGTTGACCAGAATACAAGTCCGACACTTACATCTAATAGTGTAAATTCCATATTTTGCCTTCGCTTATGCTCCTGTTAGAACTATCAACAGAATAGTTACTATTATCGAGAAAAAAGCAACACCTTCGATAAGCGCGGCTGCAACGATCATTGCGCCTCTGATATCACCGGCTGCTTCAGGCTGTCTTCCGATACTTTCCATTGCCGCGCCACCGATACTTCCAATTCCATAACCTGTTCCGATTGTGATCAATCCTGCGCCAATACCCGCAGCCAACCACGCTAGTCCTTGTGGATCCATCTTTATTTCTCCTTAATTTTTATCTATTTATATTTAATGTTCCGGATTTAAACTCATTCCCACAAATATCGCAGATAGATATGTAAACACATACGTCTGTATGAGAACTATTAAAATTTCAAGAATGCTTATTCCAATGTTCGTCACTATTGTAAAGGGAACTAATATCCAGCTGTGAAGGATATATATAAGTCCGAACAATGTTAAAATTACTATATGACCGGCTATCATATTTGCGAACAGCCTTATGCACAGAGCGAATGATTTTGTGAACAATCCCAAAACTTCCGCCAATACTATTATCGGCAAAATAAAAGTAGGGACATCCGGCGGAACAAATGACTTTAGAAATCCACCGATTCCATTTTTCTTCACACTGGCGAATATTATCGTCAGAAACGTCATGGTTGCTAACATGATCGTCACACTGATATTGCCTGTAGGATTCGCAAAATATGGAATCATTCCTATTGAATTATTTATCAGCACGAAAAAAAAGAAAGTTGCGAATAGCGGCATAAACCTTTTCCAATCGTCATGCAAATTCGGTTTTACTATATCGTCCCTCACGAACATTACTAATGCCTCTACAGCATTAGCAAGTCGTCCGGTAGGAGCAAGAGAAAGATTTTTCCTCACGGAAAATGCGACTCCAAGTAATATTGATGAAGCTATCCACATAAATATAGTGAGTTTTGTAATAGACAGATCAAAACCAAACAGCTCGAATGGAATCCAGACCTGATCGCTGACTTCATGAAAGATATCCCCCACAACGTGGATAGGGTCAATATCATCTAAACTATGAGCCTTTTTTGTCCCCTCGGATAACAGCATTTACTCTTTTTCCAAACTCCCGGTTTCAACTTTCATTATATACAAGACTTCAAAGATAAATAAGACGAAGTAAATAGCAACCAGAATAAGTAAAAAATCTTTAGAATTAAAATTAGTTAAGAATCTTATTATGATATATGAAGTCGTTATTACAACTATTTTACTCCCCAAACTGAATGTAACGCCTTTTAATACCCGGTTTTGGTCACCTCTTGCAGCCCAAGCTCTAAATAGATAACTGACTTCCATTATTACTACTGCTGTAGTGAGGGATAAAAGAAAAAGCAATCCATCAACATCCATTAGCGTCGATAGGATAAAATAAATCGAAGTTCCGGCGATAGCTGCTACAATAAATCCTATCAGATGAAAATTATTTTTCATTTATACAGTTATTTCAGAAAATATAATCAAATTCATTTTCCGCGATAAAGCTTTCTCATAAAGTAGATAAATGAAATGAAACCGAAAACAATAC
>CBDUTM010000292.1:0-3144 GCA_965369985.1 uncultured bacterium
CATTCCTCAACAAATCCACACTCTTTACATTTAATAAGCGTCGCATATCCTCTTCTATTTTGAAGCAGAATGATCTGCTCTTTATTCTTCAATCGTTCGGATATTTTATTTTTCAATAGTGAAGAAATAATTTCACCGGTATATCCACCTTCAACAGTTTCTGTTCCTGTATTTACAATATGTAATTTTGGTGTGCCGGCACTTCCGTATCGTTCAGATAAACGTAAGTAATGATATTTTTTCATCTTCCCATTATACATTGATTCCATACTTGGAGTTGCGGAACCGAGAATAAGTGTAGCTCCTTCGATTTTTGCCCGCATAGTTGCTGCATCCCGGGCATTATATCGCGGTTCAGGTTCAGCCTGTTTGTAGGAGGGTTCCTGTTCTTCGTCTACGATTATTAACTTCAGGTTTTCCACAGGCGCGAAAATTGAGCTTCTTGCTCCGACAACCACCTTCGATTGACCGGATTTTACTTTCTCCCAGGATTTACGTCTTTCGCTATCAGATTGATTACTGTGTAAGACGCTGACCTGCGCGCCGAAAAAATGTTCAAACCGGCTTGCGATCTGCGGTGTGAGCGCAATTTCGGGCACCATGATCAGTACACCTCCACCGTCTGAAAGTGTTTCCCACGCTGCCCTTAGGTAAATTTCTGTTTTACCGCTTCCGGTAACTCCATGGAGTAGAAATGAGTTTGCTTTTCCTTGTATTATGGATTTATGTATCGGAGAATAAACTTCTGCTTGAGCACTTGTAAGTAATATTTCCTCCATCTGAAAATCCGATTCAACCAACGGCTTCCGATTAGCAGCAGGAGAAAATCCCGTATAGCTTATTTCTGTCAGTACAGCCCCTGAGTTCGTCAATGCCTCAAGCGCCGAATCCAATCCATCCGCGCCAATATAATTTCTTAAATGAGCATAGCTGTAGCTTTCTTTCTTTTTCAGTTTTGTTAAAATCGAATTCATAACTTCAGATAGACGTCTACCGGCCATTGCTTCTTCGTTCACGAGCTTTACAATTTTCTTTTTCTTTACGCCCATTCCTGCCGGAAGCGCAGCTTTCAGAACTAATCCCATTGGAGAAAGATAGTAATCGCTGAGCCATTGGAGAAATTTCAGCATATTGGATGAATATGCAGAAATATCATCCACTTTGAGCTTAAGCTCCTTTAATCTTCCACGGTATTTGCCGTCGCTGCTTGACTGTCCTACCACAAAACCTACCTGAGATTTGTTTTTAAGCGGTGCCACAACACGACAGCCTATGGCGATATTTCCCCATTCGACCGGGATTTTATATGTGTACGCTTCATCTATCTGTAACGGAAACGCCACATTAACAGTATTTAAATTATCGCTATTCATAGATATTAAAAATATAATCCTATCATAGAAAATACAAAATAAAAGGGATATATTCTTTGCCCCAAAATAAAAAGCGTAGGACCTACCTACGCTTTCATCAACTGCATCAACCAAGAGGTTAAACTATCGAATTATTACTGCTTCACTACCCATAGCTTAACTTCTGATTTTACGTCCTTCTCAACTTTTATCGATACATTATAAATGCCCAACGCTTTTATCGGTTCATCAAGAAGTATATCCTTTTTATCAACAGTGAATCCCTGTTCGGAAAGTAGTTTGGATATTTCCTGAGATGTTACCGACCCGAAAACCTTATCGTCTTCACCGACCTGAACACTTGCAGTCAGTGATATTTTACTCATCTCATTCGCCATCTCGTTTGCAGATGCCATTTCACGATTTTGAATAGCACTCTTCTGTTTTTTACTTTCTTCATATCGTAATGTATTTGCCTTGGTGGCAGCTAAAGCCATATTTCTCGGAATCAGATAGTTTCTGGCATAACCATTTTTTACGTTGATTATTTCTCCTGCTTCGCCAAGATTTTCGTGAGTTTTAGTTAGAATTACTTTCATATTTTCCTCTGCTACACTGATTTAAATGAATACGGGATCAGGGAAATATTCCGCGCCCTCTTTATTGCCGTAGTCATCTCACGCTGGTGTTTTGCACACATTCCCGATACTCTGCGTGGGATGATCTTTCCCTGGTCTGTAATGAATTTTCTTAACATTTTCGGCTCTTTGTAATCTATATAAGAGTTACGTGTTTCACAAAATCTACATATTTTCTTCTTTGACATTGCCATTTATTTTCTCCGGAAAATTAAATCTCTAATCCTTTATATCCAAATTCGTCATTCTCATTAATGTTTTCATTATTTTCTTCTATCCTTGAAATATTATTCTCATCTGAATTCTGAGAATCCGATCCTATTTCGCTTAATTTCTCTTCATTATTTTCAGAATCAACATCACCATTCGATTTTGTTGAGTCACTTATTTCATCAGGTTTAGAATCAACTTTATGTTTGTCCAGAAACTGGATCTTGCGCGCTTTAATTTCAACTATAGTTCGATTATTTCCGTCATCGGACTTCCACTTTCTTGATTGCAGTTCGCCTGACACAACAACAGAACTTCCTTGCGAAAGCTTTCCATTACAGCTTCTTGCTAAGGCATCCCAAGCGACCACACCCACAAAACATACATCTTCTTTTACCTGTCCTTTGTTGTCCTTAAATCTTCGATTTGAAGCTAGATGGAAATTTACTACAGGAGTCCGGTCATTTGTCTCTCCAAATGTAGGATCATTTGTCAAATTGCCTGCTATAATAACACTATTCAGGTCCGGCATACGTAAATCTGACATTTATGCGGGCTCCTCTTTCTCTTCTAAGACTTCTTTTACTTCTTCTTCTTTTTCATCTTTCTCGTCTTTTTCAACTTCCTTTTCTTCCTCAGCATCTTTTTCTTTGCCTGGCTCTTCAGATACTTCTTCTGCTACTTCTTCTGTTTTTTCTTCGGCTACTTCTTCTTTTTTGTCTGCTTTTTCTTCAACATTTTCTTTTTTGTCGATTTTCGCATCTGATGATTGAGGTTTTTCAACGACTTTTTCGTCGTGTGCTTTAATTTCTTCATCAATGCGTTCCGGTTCTTTGTCAAGTACAATGCATAAATGAGAAAGTACGGCGTCCATTAAACCAAATTTCTCGTTCAGAGTTTTTATCAATTCAGGTTTAGATGAAAACCTCAAAATTATATAATTT
>CBDUTM010000293.1:0-3138 GCA_965369985.1 uncultured bacterium
TCCGACAGGATCCATATACAAATAATAATATTTAGGGGTAATCACTATCCTTTCGATATTGCCTTCCACGGTAAAATTATTCCCTACCCAGCGCCTTGAATTTTCCCAGCCGATCACCTTAAAAGGCGGCGGAAACCACTTCGAGTGGCTTTTAAACACCTTAGAGAATAAATCAACTATGTCTGGCGGCTCTGTAAGCGACAGGTTTGTCAACTTTACCCAACCTTTATATTTATCAGCATATAAAATGTATGCCCAATCATCCTTTTCTGAGAGTAGCTCTACCTTCTCACCGTATTGCAATTCGGCTACAACATCAAACCCCCTAAAAGTCCTCTCGTAAACTTCCACCATTGGCTCAACTGCATAAGCTTTCAGTACGGCAATGTCCTGTCCATAGATAAACGAGCTACTCTGCAGAGATGTTTCAATCAATATAATTAGATAGAATGCTGTTCTGTTCATAATCATCGTATATTTTTTATATCTTAGTTCTATCAGGAATTTATTCTATTGTTCTATAAGTGGCAAGGCGAAGTTAAGTAGTGCATAAATAATACATTTTCGCTAATAATTTATTTGTTAGAGCCGATAATTCTTATAAGGAGGATAATATTATGAAAAGAATTGATAAGGCATTTCTAAATATGTTGTGCGCTGTATACCTGATTCAAGAAATATTTTAGGAATATAGAATTAGTCCGTACCCGGAATGGCGCAGTAATATTACATAGATCAATAATTTGCTTTGAAATGCGGATGAACTGCCCATAAATTCTATACATCGTATAGATTTAAACAGCAATTAAATTTGAAACGCATTTTAATATTCATATATGTTATCGGTATCACTCCCTCAAATATTTATGCGCAGGAACGGCTTAATTGCAACGATTATTATCTAACAGTCGGAAGTGATTATCAGGCAAAAAACGATGAGAATGCCGCATTATCTTATTTTTTCAAGCAGAGAAAGTATTATCCCGGTTGCCCTGAAACTGAAATAGCTCTATACAATTCTATAGAAATATTTCATGATAAAATTATGCGTTCCAAAGGCGTAGGACACACAGCCGAGGCACGCGCACTTATTTTTGAATTTACCGAAATATCGGATGATTCTACAATGATCGCCGATGTAAAGTCGTGGTGGATCGATATTCAACAGAAGGAAAAAGAGGTAACGCTTACCGCGACAGTATTTTGGACAATAGTAGGCTCAGTAGCCTTACTGGTATTATATTTTACGGCAGTTGGAAGCTAGAGATTATCAAGAATAGAAGATACCCATTCATCTGTCTGCTGCAGCTCTTCATTTAGTATCCACTCCAATTCCCTGATAATTGCTCTTTCGATATGCAGCATTTCCTTGAACAAACGATCTACAATAACATCATCATCGGAATTTACTTCAATTTCTGTTGATTCTGACAACTCCTTCAACCTATTTCTGAATTGTTCTTTTGTAAATGAAAGTGCTTCCCGATGCATTTTTAGAGATGCTCTTATTTCCACCTCATTTTTCATTTTTTGATCTTCCTGATTTACCAATTAATTCATTATGGAATTAAATGTAACCTTTCGATAGTTGAAATTCAATATACCGTCTATCAATTAAATATATTACAACCTGTTATAAAATAATATCGGCAGTATCAGTAAGAACTTTAAAGAACAACAGATATATTTCATCGAGTAGTAAGTTTTACGTGTAATTGCTGAGTTTGATCGAATTATATACATTAAATATCCTCTCAGCACTGAACTTTATCGAATGTATGACGATAATAACACTAAGGCAAAACTGAATGAAACAAAGAAGAAGAAGAAATGTCAAACGTGATAATAACATACCCTACAGAATGGGATGATTTGGAATCTGAAGAAAAGGACAGGTTGGAGATCGAAGCTTGAAAATTGCCTCCAATCTACAATTTTTGCAATATTCACAGATAAAAATCGGAAATGTCGCTATAAACTTCTTGGGCATATATTTGCCTTACATTCTCCCGCTTATCTTTATTAAATTAATTTCTCTTTAAAATGTAAAACGGATAATTATTCAGCTTTTTAAAGAAATATGTCTTTAAAAAGAAAAGAGTCTCTACATCAGTAGAGACTCTTTTCATTACGTATTATGAACACTTTAAGCTTCAGCTGCCTCAAATAACTTTTCCTTCTCAGAGCCTGAAAGGATCTTTTCGATGTCAAGCAGCATAAGCAATCTGTCTTCTAATTTACCTACTCCAAGAATATAATCAGTCCTGTCATCGGACGTTATATTCGGAGGAGGTTCGATCGTGTTTTCCGGAAGACGAATGACTTCAGAAACTGCATCAACTATAAAGCCTACAGTTCTGTCTCCAATCTCTCCCACTACGATGCGAGTCTGTTTATCGTATTCTTTGTGCGGCATATTAAACCTTTTCCTCAAGTCGATTATCGGTATAACATTCCCGCGTAGATTGATCACGCCTTCCACGAAATCAGGAGATTGTGGGATCTTCGTTATCTCGGTAATCCTGTTTATCTCCTGAACCTTGAGGATATCGATTCCGTATTCCTCATCATCCAACTGAAACCCTACAAGCTGGAGTAAATCGGTCGATTGCGAATCAGAGTCGTTCGTGCTGTGTGTAGATTCGGTCATAAGATCACTCCTCTCTATTCGGTTGGGGATTCATCGGTGTGTGATTCAGCTGTTGCTTCAAGCTTAAATCTACTTACAAGCTCGCCGAGAATATCGGTGTTTCTATTGAGCTCTTCAGCAGTGGATGCCATCTGTTCTGCGCCCTGAGCGCTCTGCTTGGTGACCGATACAATGTTACCCACATTACCGGATATTTGTTCAGCGGCTGCCGATTGTTCATCCGATGCGGTAGCGATCTGCTCTATCATATTTTGAACCTCACTCACCACACTCACGATACTGCTGAGTGAATCACCTGCTTTGATAGCGAGTTCGGTGCCGGTTTCGACCTGAGATGTACCCTCTTCCATTGAGGTAACCGCACCGCTTGTATCTTCCTGGATCCCTTTGATCATAGAAGCGATCTCGGCGGTTGCCTTTGTGGTTCGTTCGGCAAGTTTGCGGACTTCATCAGCAACAACCGCAAACCCTCTGCCCTGCTCTCCGGC
>CBDUTM010000294.1:0-3127 GCA_965369985.1 uncultured bacterium
CCTCCCTCGAGGGGAGAGGATTGGGATGTGATTTGTGCCAATTAAAGCTTCACGATTTGCCAAATAGCGTTTCTCTTCACAATAGCGTTTCCGTATACAACAGTTAAACCTTTTTATTAACTGATTTCCCTTCATTCCACGTAAATAAGCTCAAATCGGCCCTGAAATCATTATAGTTCTAATTTATGCATATCGGTGTAAATCCTTTTATATCAACGTTTATAAGTGGTTCGTTTAATCAAACAGTAAAATAAAAGCATTTTTCTCTTGACACGATATGGGTTAAAGTGTATGTTTTGGGGTAATTATGGGTTAATTACCCTATTTTAACCAAAAAACAAAGCGAGTATTGGGATGACACCTGAACCTAATTCATTTTTAGGTGAATACAGATACACTATCGATGATAAAGGTAGAGTCAATATCCCGGCTACGTTCAGGAAGATACTCCACCCTTCCAATAACAAGACTTTTGTTATCTCAAAAAATATAGCAGGCGAGAAATGTTTAGTAGCAATGCCTGTAGAAGAATGGGACAAGATACAGGAGAACTTGATCCGCAAGCTCAACAAGATAAGCCTCAAAGATCAGCAATTTATGCGTAACCTCACACGATACGCCACGTATTGCAGGCACGACGGACAGGGCAGGATCACTATTCCCCAAAACCTTTTAGAAGTAGCAGGCTTGACAAAAGATGCAGTGATAATCGGGATGCTGAATCAGATAGAGATTTGGGATCCGGGAGAGTTGGATTCAAGAACGTCGGATGAAGCGAAACTATCCGAGGAAGAATTGACGGCTCTCGCTGAAAAAATAGTTTTATAGTTTGATCCGCCGTGGGTGATGTCGGAAATAACGAATGGCACAACCCGGTAATGGTGGAAGAAGTTAAGACCAGCTTAGTTATTGACCCTGATGGGGTTTACATGGACGGGACCATAGGAGGAGGCGGACATGCAGCCGCGATACTCGAGTCCCTTAGCGAAAAAGCCCTTTATGTTGGAATTGACAGAGATAGGACAGCGATTGAACACTGCAAGAAAAGATTTAGCGGTTCAGCCACGACCGTCAGGTTGTTTCAAGGCAAATTTCCGATGATGCCTGAGATCGCCGAACGGTTGGAAATTCAGGACATCAGCGGTGTCCTGCTCGACCTCGGCGTCTCTTCCACTCAAATAGACATTCCCCAACGCGGTTTTTCCTTTGGTTCTGACGGACCTCTTGATATGCGAATGGATCAGGATGAAGGAACTCCCGCATATGATCTGCTAAACGGTCTTAACGAAAAAGATCTTGCGAATCTTATCTATGCTTATGGCGAAGAGCGTCACAGCAGGAAGATAGCCACCGGAATTAAAAATGCCTCCCCGATAATGACCACAGCGGAATTGCGATCGGTCATCGAGAAGGTGATCATGGGAGATATGAAGACGAAATCTCTCGCAAGAGTGTTTCAGGCATTGCGTATTGCGGTAAACGATGAATTGACAAACCTTATTGACGGGCTTAATTCCTCGCTGAAAGTTCTCAAAAAAGGCGGGCGGCTTGTGGTTCTCTCATATCACTCGCTTGAAGACCGTATCGTCAAACAGTTTATGAAAGAGGAAGCGTCCGATTGCATCTGTCCGCCGGAAGTACCTCAATGCGTTTGTGGTCACACACGACAATTAAAGATTCTGACTAAACATGTGATTAAACCGACTGATGAGGAGATCCGGATCAATCCGCGTTCCAGAAGCGCGAAAATGAGAGTAGCAGAGAGGTTATAAATGATCAAGCCTAAAAAGACTATCCGCAAAAAAGCAAAGAAAGAAGCATCCGCATTCACTTTTGTCTTCGTTACTGCAATGGCGTTCGGATTGATGATAAGTTACGTCTGGCTTAACAACGAAGTTACTTCCACACTTAACAGTATTTCGGCTCTGCACAAGGAATTAGCGCTGAAAAAGACAGCGGGAAAGTTGTTGGAGGCGGAGATCGCCAGTCTTTCCAGGGCGGACAGGATAACGAATTTCGCGAAGGATAATCTGAATATGATATTCCCTCCTCCTCAATTCATCAAGCTTGCAGCAAAGCCTGATATAAACATTCTAAGTTCCTATGGAGAAGATAGATAGAGTGTCAAGTAAACGCAACACATTAGATCTGTTCAGCGGCGGAAGCAGGGTTCGGCTAACCATTATTTCTATACTTTCCTTCTCCGTCTGGCTCGTTATAATGGGCAAGCTTTTCTGGATACAGGTGATTAACCATGAAGATCTGTTGGCAGTACGGAATAATCAGTACACTCAGGAAATTATACTCGAAGCGGAGCGGGGAACTATCCGGGACAGGAACGGAAATGCTCTGACTATGAATCTCCCCCACTACGATCTGGGTGTTCATCCTCCGTTGGTAGAGGAACCCGAAAAGATGGCGGAAGCATTCAGCGAGACATTCGGAAAGCCCGCTTCTTATTATGCCGAGAAACTGCAAAGCGGAAAGAATTTCATCTGGATGGAGCGAAGGGTCATTCCTACCAAAGGTCTTTCTATTATAGAGAAGGATTTCAAGGGGCTTTCGCCTATAAAACAGTCGAAGAGATATTATCCTTATGGAGAGGTGGGGGCACAGATCGTCGGTTTCACAGACGTGGACAATCTCGGCATCGAGGGGGTCGAAAGGTCGTACGATAACTATCTTAGTGGTGTTGACGGCAGAAAAACCTTTCAAATTGACGGCAAAGGACGGGATTTCTCCGGAATGCTCTCCCGCACTGTTAATCCCGTAAAAGGCGGAGATGTTCAGCTCACCATTGACCTGGATTATCAGATAATTCTTCAGGAAGAGTTAGAAGACGCCTTTGAAAAATGGAATGCTGAACGGGTGGTCGGAATTCTTATCCAGCCTCAGACAGGTGAAGTATTAGCTATGGGAAGCGCCCCTGATTTTAATCCGAATAATTATACAAGCTATCCTGTGGAAAATTTTAAGAATAGAGCTATAACGGATACTTACGAACCGGGCTCGACCTTCAAGCTGATAACAGCCATGACCGCCATTGAAAATAAGGTATATGATGAATCGGATATGATCTTTTGCGAAAACGGGAAGATCCGGGTTGCAAATGTGACAATTACAGACC
>CBDUTM010000295.1:0-3114 GCA_965369985.1 uncultured bacterium
CAGTTATAATAAACGATACAAATCTATATACTCTACCGCTTGGATTGAAGATGTTTCAGTCTAATTATGATACTGAGTGGGGTCTATATGCAGCAGGTTCGCTAATTATCAGTATTCCGGTGATCGGATTATTTCTCATTTTAAATCGATGGCTCGTGTCAGGTTTGACGCTTGGCGGAGTGAAAGGATAATGTCAAAAGCAAAAATATCGGCGCTTGAAGAAACTCTTTTGAAATTCGGCTTCACAAGATATGAATCGCGGGCATATATGAGCCTATTAGAACACAATCCGGTCTCGGGATATGAATTAAGTCATGCCTCTGGTGTTCCCCGGTCGGCGATCTATGATATCATGAGAAAATTAGAAAAATCTGGTTTGGTTCATTCTATGACTTCAAAACCAAAACAATATGTTCCGCTTCAGCCCAAAGAGCTGATGGAGAGGCTAAAGAACGAGTTTAATTCCAATTTAAACGATCTCGAAGACGGACTTAAATCATTGGATGTGTCCATCGAGGAAGACCATCTCTGGACATTAAGCGGGTACAATGAATTGATAAACAGATCAAGGCAAATGATAAATTCCTCAGAAAAAGTGATTTTTATAAGCCTTTGGACGCGTGAAGCTATTGCTCTTAAGAGTGAAATTGCAGCGGCATTAAAAAGGGGAGTGAAAGTAATTGTTTTTTCGTTCACAGAAATGCCTTTTAAATTTGATAATATCTATAGTTACGGACTCAAAGAAAGTAAACTTGAAAATATATGGAACCATCATTTTTTACTGGTAGTTGATAAAGAGGAAGTACTAATGGGTGAAGCTAGAAAAGGCTTAGATAAAAAGGCGGCATGGACGAAAAACCAATCACTGGTAAATATCGCTATCACAAATATAATTCTTGATATCACATTATACGGTTTGAGATTAAATGTAAATGTATCTGAAAACGTCTCAGAAATGTATAACGGTAGTATCGATTACCTTGGCGACCTTCTCAGCGAAAAAAATATTCAAACTGACATAAAATAGGAAAAACGTTGAAATATATATCTACAGCACTGCTTATAATAATTTTATCATTTCCGTTAGCCGCTCAACTGGTAAGATCTGTTCCTCAATTTGCTACAGAGAACGATTCGATAGTTGTAATTTTTGATGCTACAAAGGGAAACAGGGGATTAATAGGATATACCGGGGATGTTTACGTTCATACCGGCGTGAATACAGATAAGGCAAATTGGCAATATGTAATAAGTAATTGGGGAAATAATACCGATCAGCCAAAGCTGGATCGTATAGGAACTGATCTGTATCAGCTCAACGTTGGATTTCCTCGCCAGTTTTACGGTGTTGCAGCGGGCGATACTATCAAACAATTCGCATTTGTATTTAGAAGCGCTGATGCGAGCTTAGGCGGAAGAGAAGAGAATGGCGGCGATATATTTCTCGATTTATTCGATAAGGGAATACATGCTATTTATCTTGAACCTTTAATTTCAGCTGGTTTCGATGATCCGAAGCGATCCCCATTTTTTCTTGACTCAGATGACAGCGTGAAAATTGTAGGATCAGCGGCTGCTATAGAAACACAGATAAGTAACCTCTTACTTAAAGTCGCTGGGGTAGAGGTCGCGCAAGATACACTTGATACACTTGCATTTGAATTTGTGGCAGCCGATTACGGAGAAGGATTAAAAGAACTGGAATTATTTGTGACGGACAGTTCCGGAAATGTAGATTCTTCATCACTATTTATAATGGTTAACCCGACTGTTACTTCAGCAGCTCCACCTGCCGGAACGAAACCCGGCATCAACTACATAGATGCTACAACTGTCAGATTGGCGCTTTTTGCTCCAAACAAAAAAAATGTCTATCTGATCGGGGATTTTAACGATTGGCAATTCAGCCCCGAATATTTTATGAACAAATATTCTTTCCAGGACACTTCTTTATTCTGGCTGACTCTAACCGGAATTACTCCGGGAGTGGAGTATGGATTTCAATATCTTGTGGACGGTAAAATAAGAATCGCAGACCCCTTCACTGACAAAACTTTAGATCAGAGATTCGATCCTGATATTCCTTCAATTACATATCCAAGTTTGAAACCTTATCCGACCGGAAAAACTGAAGAGGTATCTTCAGTTTTTCAAACAAATCAGATTCCATTTAATTGGCAGAACAACGATAGTTATATCCGACCTAAGCAAGAAGAACTCATAATATACGAATTACTGTTAAGAGATTTTGTCGCAAATCATAACTATGAAACTCTGATAGATACACTCGATTATCTTGAAAATCTAGGAATCAACGCGATTGAACTTATGCCTTTTAATGAATTCGATAATAATTCAGCCTGGGGCTATAATCCTTCTTTCTATTTTGCTCCGGATAAATACTATGGTACTAAAGATGCGTTAAAAACTTTTATTGACGAAGCGCACGGTAGAGGCATTGCGGTAATTATGGATATCGTATTGAACCACACAACAGGCGTGTCGCCAATGCTTCGACTGTATTGGAATGGGACCTTAAACAGGCCTGCCGCCGATAATCCCTGGTATAACGAAGATTCTCCCGCCGGGGCATTTAATTTCGGTCCTGATTTCAATCATCAAAGTATTGATACTAAGTATTTTATTGACCGCGTAAACAGCTATTGGCTAACTGAATACAACGTTGACGGATTCAGGTTCGATTTTACCAAAGGCTTCACAAATAGAGCAGGTGACGGAGGCGCTCAAGACGATTCGAGAATAGCCCTGCTCAAACGTATGGCGGATAAGGTTTGGGAAACTGACAGCACGGCTTATGTAATATTGGAGCATTTCGCTGAGAATAGTGAAGAAATAATACTTTCCAATTATAAGCAGGGGATGTTGCTGTGGGGAAATCTCAATTTTAATTACAGACAAGCTGCTATGGGCTGGAACAGTAATGATGCTTCCGATTTTTCGTGGGGATATTACGGAAAGAGAGGATGGACCAAGGCTCATCTTATAACATATATGGAAAGCCATGATGAAGAGCGGTTGATGTATGAGAATATTCAATTCGGCAATAGCAGTGGGGATTATGATATTAAAGATTTAAATACAGCGCTGGAAAGA
>CBDUTM010000296.1:0-3109 GCA_965369985.1 uncultured bacterium
AGGTATTAATTCTTTGACACTGCGAGCATATACTCGATTCTATGATCTATACGAAGTTGGTTAGCCAATCATTCAGTTTTTATTGTCCTGTTAGAGTACAAAACGGAGAAAAGTATTCGTAATATAAAACAATATAAATGTTAGATACAAAGAATAACACTTGACAAATAATAAATAATAATTATATTTACTAAATAGGAGGGTTAATGCGGATAAAAGTAATATCCGTATTTTTTGAAACTGGCAACACAGGGAAAAATTGTGGCCAAAAAGAAAAAGCAACAAACCCTACCGACTCTGGCGAACCCGCTTTGCAATCTCTACGAGTTATTCTGGCTCATCTATCATTCGAAATCTAATATTGAAACGATAGATCTGTATGAAGCAAAAGTTATTGAGAATCCAAAATTTACTGAGGCTGTCGGTGCTTTTATTCAGAAGCAATCCAAGATATTATTAACACTTCCGCATCAGAAATTACTGATGCCCCTGCTCGATTTAAAATATACTCCCGATAAACTAGATCTTGATTTCACGATACCTATTCCATCAGATAAAGTTTTCAATATTGCCAAGCATAATTGGTTAAAAGAAATGATCGAGATATTTATTCTGTGTGAGTGGCCGGAAGAAGATATATATGAAGAAGTCAAGCGTTCTACAGGAGTGGAGATCTTCACACGGGACGACATAAGGTCATACGGGCACTATTTCTGGAACTTCGATCACTCAAGGGGTTGGGACAACTCTTTTCGTGAATCGCTCTTTAAATATTTCTTATCTGATGCCGTCCTTTCCAACAATTATCCGATAGCTATGGATCTACTCTCTGGTAAACTCACTTCGGAAGAAGTTTTGATCGAAATGAATGTAGATGATTCGAAGGGAATTTTGAGGAACTCTCTTGAGTTTAAGACCCGGATAAATATTAAAAAAAATCTGTTTTTATCTGCAAAAAGAGGTGATGCTCAAGGGGTAACGGCATGGGGTAAGGCAGACCAAGTTCTGAATAAAAAAGAAACGGTCGATGGAGACCGTAAAAAGATCATTCTTCCTAGTTTCAGTCCGATAAGCGATAAGAGTAAGTCCCAAAAAGATCGGTCTTCTAAAAAGGAGTCTAATAAATGAAGATTAAACGACTCTCTCCTGAACAGAGGATAGCTATAGTCAATGATGCCGAGAGATATGGAGTTACTTTCATTGCAAACAAATATGAGGTGAACCGAAAAACTGTGTATCATTGGATGCGGAAGTCTATGGATGGGATAGGATATGAGAACTCGCTAACATCGGTGATATCGGTCGAAGAAAGGCATAGAATGATTGCAATAGCTCTTAAGAATCCTATATCAACAATTAAGGACTTCATGAAAGAAAATTCTATCACTTTTTCTCATCCGACCGTTTACAATATTCTTTCTACAGTAGATGTTGCCCTTAAAGTTCCGAAGATAATTAAATTCAGTTGTGAAAAATGTTCTTCTGACTACGATGCGATTCATCTTTATGTCGGTTTGAGCAGGTCACTCGCTTGTCCCGGATGCGGCAGTAGACTTATAAAAGAAAGATCTTATAAGATATTTATTCTTGGATCACTAGATTCACTTTTTTTGGCAAAGGAAGGGAAATTAAGGAAGTTGTCCCAGGCCGATGTTACGAAATTAAGAGAGTCGCTAAGGTTGCATCAGAAATATAATCCAGTTTATTCCGGCCTCTCTGATGTTAAGGGATCGATTGTCACACATATGGTCCGGGAAACTTCAAGAAGCTATGTAATCTACCTGTGTGGGGAATTTTCTGCGGTTAATGAACAAATCGATCATAGTGCTGATTCGGGGCAACTTAACTTTGATCTTCAATGTCCGATCTGTGTAGAAAGGGCGAACGAACTGCTCGCCAAGGGAGTTGGCTTGCTTCCAAATCTCTGTCCTCCAAAAAAAATGAGAAATCAGAAAGTCATCAGCGCGCTGAAGTTGTCTCGAATTATTAGTAGCGTCAGTCTGATATGTAAAACAATTGGCATTTCTCGCAGCACATTTTACAAGCATAAAAAAATGGCAGGGATAATTTAGATGAATAAACTTTTTATCGGTACGATATTCATTTTCGTAAAGTATGGTGCTTCTTCAATATCATCCCGCTAGGAATTATTTATACTTTCTCTTAAATGAGCATAGATTGGCAATAACCAACCATTTAAGCAAAAGAGTTAAGCGAGTGACATTCCTATCTTATCCTCGGATCAGAAAAGGTGCGAGAAGGTATGTCCATGAAACCAGTCGCGCAAGGCTATCAGGTCCAACACTATTGCTTTTTGAAGATCTGTTGAGGAGAAATGAGTTCCCAAAGCATTTAAGTGTCAAATATGGTAGTATAAACAATCGATGTTTCGAGATCATGAACGATCCTCAGCTGCAGAAGAGCATAGAGATCTCAGCTCTACGAGGTCTAACCGACAGGGAGATCGCCGAGCTGGTCAGCGAAAAGTATCCGCTGCGCAATAAATACTCAGAAGTGGAGATACGACATTATAATCATTTCTTCTGGAACGTTTCGAAGGGGAGTGGATCGGATATTATCGAACAAAACCAACTGCTCGCCTATCTATCTAAAGATAGACGATATCAACAATTTTATGCCGACTATATTGATATTCTCACAGGAAAGCTTTCACCATTCGTAGAAACCATCAAGTATGGTTCAGATAAGGAAATATTCGAAAATCTAAGGAGTGAGATCCTCAAAGGTCTGGCAAATTCATTAGAAAAGAAAAATCGAGCAGTAGAGATGGGTAACACAGCTGAGGCGAACATTTACTCCGAACTCTCATTACGAGATACACAGCTCCTGCGAAATTTAGGTATCAAACCGACAAAGAAGGCTCTACGCGATCTGGTAAAAGTTGTCTCGAAGAAACCTGAATTAAACAATTAAGGAGCTCAAACTGAAGGTGAGTAAGCAGAGATGAATTATTATATCAGAGAGAGAATTCGCACAGATATGAAGTATTGTCACCTTAAGAAATTGTGTTTGGGAAATAATTCCAACATCATAGCAACAGGAGTCAAGGTTTTATCTACAGAATTGACAGGGTGGGAAGTTGGAGTTC
>CBDUTM010000297.1:0-3100 GCA_965369985.1 uncultured bacterium
CATAATATTAGGCCTTATTATATTAACCCGGGTCGACACTAAAGAAGGAATACGACAATCAAAATTGGCAGTATGAATTACTCAAACTTAATATTCATAGGCTATGAAGAAAATACTCCTATGGGGTACCTTTACATTGCCGTTTCAGACAAAGGACTATGCATGGTCAATTCCAATTCCTCCTCGATCGATCAATTTGCCCAGGAGGTGGAGGAGATCTACCCTGATAAAGAGGTAATATTTGATAATAATAAAGTAAAGGAAATCCGGAAAAAGATAGTAGAATATTTTTCTTATGAAAGAAAGAAATTCAACATCAAATTAGACTTAAATAACTTAACGGATTTTCAGCGCAAAGTATTAGAAACATGTTCAAAACTTGACTTCGGCGAAACAGTCAGCTATGGAGAGCTTGCGCTCCGTTCGGGATATCCGAATGCCGGTAGAGCAGTGGGTAGCGCGATGTCAAAAAATCCCATAGCAGTAGTCATTCCCTGCCATCGTGTGATCGCATCGTCAGGAAAAATCGGGGGATATTCAGGCGGGCTTCACAAAAAAAGACTTCTTCTTAAACTTGAAAATGTCGTGATAGATTAATGGCGGTATCGCCGGGTAAAAAGCTTGCCGGGTTTATCTGTCTATCCCTTATCTGGGGTACTACATGGCTCGTCATTAAAATAGGCTTGGATGGAATGCCTCCATTTCTCGGAGTTGGTCTGCGTTTTATTGTTGCCGGTACGATCGTAATGACGATCGGATTCATAAAGGACCGTAAACTCGCATTTTCATTAAGTCTGTTCAAACTTACCCTTATTATCGGAATTCTGATGTTCACTATATCGTACAGCGCTGTTTACTGGGCAGAGCAATACATTTCCAGCGGAATGGCTTCAATTATGTTTTCCACTTTACCATTTTACGTGGCGGCATTCGCGGCACTGATATTGAAAAATGAACGGCTCAATTTGCTTAGAGTGGTGGGTATGGTTGTTGGCGTACTTGGTACAGCTTTAATTTTTTTTGAAAATTTAAGCGTCCAAAATTTCATTCAATTAATGGCGCTTTTGGCTGTGTTTATCAGTCCGATCTCCGCGGCGTTTGCTGTTGTCATCACAAAAAAAATTATACATAATTATAACCGGTATCTCTTAAACGGCGGTAGTATGCTTGTTGGAGGAATAGCTACGCTTTCAATTCATTATGTTTTTGAAAGTGATATACCCCTGATATGGAGTACGACTTCCATTAGCGCGCTAATTTACCTGACATTGATAGGTTCGGCTCTTGCATTTTCAATTCATTTCTGGATGCTACTGCACGTTGAAGCAACAACTGTTTCTTTTGTAACTATAGTTTCACCTGTCGTTGCGTTATTCCTCGGTTATATCGTTCTCTCCGAAAATTTATCCTGGCTTCAATTTGCCGGATCAGTTCTCGTAATAGGTGGAGTCCTTATCAGTGAAGTATTGGGCGTAAAGACGACTAATACTCCTGCTAAAAGTTGACCTGATCTCATAGCTTAATTTCTCTATTATTCGTTATTTATAATTATATTACGAAACTTATTCGCTTTTAATGCGTATATTCAGTATATTATTCGTTAATAACATTAAACAGGAGCATAATGGATAAAATAGACCATAAAATTCTGAGTATTGTACAGGAGGATGCGCGGATATCCAATGCAGAAATATCACGCAAACTCAAGATGGCTCCTTCGGCAGTATTAGAACGGATCCGCAAACTTGAAGAAAAAGATGTTATAACCGGCTATGAAACCCGGCTTAACCCTAAAGTTTTGAACAATGGATTGGCAGCTTTTATTTTCGTGCGTGAAACTGAGGATAGAGAAAACCGGAACACGGCTGAGAAGCTGGCAAAGCTCCCTGAAGTGTTGGAAGTTCATCACGTAGCCGGAGAGGATTGCCTTTTAGTTAAAGTTCGTACAAGAGATACCGATCATCTTGAGAAGTTATTGACGAAAGACTTCGGCGCTATTAAATCGATACTCTCCACTCGTACGACCATCGTTTTATCTACAACTAAGGAATCAACGACTATTCCGCTCACGGGAGAAATATAGATGGTGTCCGCCCTGCAAAAAAAATTTGAAATACCCGCTACTAAAATAATTCTGGCGTTTGGCTCAGTCTATATTATCTGGGGATCCACATATCTTGCTATACGTTTTGCAATTGAAACCATTCCTACTTTCTTTATGGCCGGAATAAGATTTCTGACTGCGGGCGCCATTGTTTATATATTTTTAAGAGTTCGCGGCAGAGAAAAACCAACTTTGAGTGAATGGCGTACCGAAGCCATAGTCGGGCTGCTACTACTCGCAATTGCAAACGGCAGCGTTGTAATGGCGGAGCATACCGTCCCGTCCGGTCTTGCCTCACTCATAGTAGCAACGGTATCGGTATGGATGGTCTTACTTAATTGGCTGTGGAAAGGCGCTCCCAGACCAAATCTCGGAGTGACATCAGGAATTATCACCGGATTTGTCGGATTATATGTACTTGTGGATCCTTCCAATATATCTGCAAGTCTCAATCTCGACCCATTTGGAGTATTCTTACTCTTATTCGCCTCATTTACCTGGGCAGCAGGCTCTGTTTACTCGAAAGGAGCGCAACACAACAAATCGCTCATGCTTTCGGCGGCTATGCAGATGTTAACGGGAGGAGTATTCCTGATGATATTCGGAAGTATAAATGGAGAATGGCAAACATTGGATCTCTTTGATATTTCACTGAAATCGTTTTATTCTCTCGGGTATTTGATAGTGTTCGGCTCAATTATTGGATTTGGCTCATACGTTTATATTCTGCGTCATTCTTCTCCCGATCATGTATCCACTTACGCATATGTCAATCCTGTCATTGCAGTTATTTTAGGTTGGGCGTTCGCAGATGAAATTATAGATATAAGAATTATTACGGCTGCCCTGTTTATTATAATTTCTGTGATACTTATAACGAAATTCAGAGAAGGAAAAAACAGAGTGGTAGAAAAAAAAGATGAAACTCACTCACAAGGTAATTAGATATGATCATCAGAATGTGGAAAGGAAGTACAATACGAACCGATTCGGATG
>CBDUTM010000298.1:0-3098 GCA_965369985.1 uncultured bacterium
CCCGAATACGGTTTTCAAGTATTCCGGTGGGAACTGAGTATATATTTCTGTGGTTGTAACTCCGGAATGCCCCAAGAGTTTTCTAACTAAGAATATATCATTTGTTTCCATCCAGGTCTTTAATGCATAAGTATGACGAAATGAATGCAATGTTTTTACCTGACTGTGAGCTTCTCGTTTTTCTTTCTCGTTTAACTCAGATTTTCCAAGACTTTTAGCATGCTTATACTCAAGGATTTCGAAAGCAATGTCTTTTAGTTTTTTATCGCTAAGATCCTGAATCTTATCAACTTTTACAAAAGTATGATTAGATTCTAATAGCGTGAGTCGCCACGCTCTTGTAAATGAACGAGTTATCTTGTGAATATTGTAATTCGTTGCTTGGGCAATTTGGAAGTCATCAATATATTCATCCAGAATTGGCACAAATCTTGTCTTCCCGCCCTTTCCAAGAACTTTTAGGTATTTACCATCCAACTCGCTGGTAAATAGCTCAGATAGCCGTAAACCGCAATTCTCGTATACTTTAAACGCTGATAGAATTACTCGGTCAGTTACATGTTGATAAACAGAATTGATTTCCTTCTTTGTCAAAAACTTTGGTAGCTGTTTAGTTTTCAGCATTTTAATTTTGAAGGGGAACTTGCTTATATACTCGTATTCTACCAACCAGTTCAAATATGTTTTTATACCTCGCTGTCTAATATTGATTGTGGTATTGTTATAGCGCCTAATCAAATAGGATAAGATAACATCATAGTGTGATCTTTTTATCTCATTTACTCGAATTGATGGACTCAATGCACTTTTTAGATCTCCCAAGGCTAACCGATAGGTTTTCAAGGTACTGTCAGCCACCTGATTGCCTTTGCTCTTCAAAAACATCTCAACAGTTTCACTGAGATCCATCGCCGGATCATTATCCATAATCGAATTAATATCATCTAATAATCCTTTTTCAAGTTTTACGTCTTGATACAGCAGCTCAATTACACTTGCTTGCGTCTTTCGCATACCTTCAATTAATTTAATCTCTTCCAATATCTTTTCAGCTTTCTTCCTGTCTGTTGTACCAGTTGAGATGTATTTTTTTCTTTTTTGGTGCGGAAGCCAGATAGCGATATAATAGTTCTTCCGCGTGCCGCGCTGGATCAGAAATGCCATATGGCCTCCATTTTTATTGTTAATTAATTCACATTTGACAAATACAGTTTTTTATGTTTAATATTACAAACTGATCATAAAATATCTTATTCTTCATTAACTACTTTTCTTTGCTGGCGATTCAAACGACGGTAAGGAATTCCAAACAATACTAAACAATCCAAATCTCTCCGTTCAATTCTGATGGTTCCGGTTGGAAGTTGATGTTGCGGGATAATACCGGATTGAAGGTATCTCCGAATAGACCTGGGAGACAGTTTAAGATAGTCTGCCGTCTCATTGACGGTTAACCAACTACTTGTCCTTCGTATCAATTTAGACTCAATTGATAAAAGGCTAATTAATATTTGTTCAATCTGGTCTATGTCTTCCAGAATTTATACTCATAAAAAGGTTTTAATTCTATCTCTTTTAATTCCATTATCTGATTTGTAATCCAAGTATGTTTGCTATTGTTGAGTGTTAATATTTTTAAGGAGACGTTTAAGAATCTCTTCGTATTTTTGATTTAAATCCATATTCATTAAATCGATTTTTTGTTCCAAAGCATCATTTATATTCCACGATGAGCGATTAATTATATTTTTTAAGTTCTCTTTCGACAATATTTCTGATCGCTTGTTTACATCATATTTGGCATATTGGCCATATGTCGTTACAGGACTCTTGTGACCCAAATTTTGGGACAGTGCTAATTTTTCTACTTCTGTAGGATTTAAACTTATAAATATTTGAACAAGAGCATGTCTTAACGAGTGGGGAGTAAAATGAGGTAATCCCGCTGCTTTTATTCTGTCTTTGAAAATTTTATTTACCGCGGTTGGCGATTTCCAAAATTTATTCGTTACGGTTGTTGCGGTATATGAAAGTGACCCTTCCATCTGCTTCACATCTGCCATTGGGAAAAGCGGATTTTTAGGAGTGAAACCTTTAACCTTTTGAAGATAGTCGAACCAATATATAAACTGATTCAGAAGATTTTCATCCAGAGGCACGATCACCGGATTCATGGTTTCGCCAAACTTTGTATCAACATTATCTAGAGGATTGAGCGTCAAGATAAATCTTTTCCTATCGAAATCCTTTAATCTTAACATTGTGAGCGACTTTACCCTGATACCACTTAATAAAGTCAATGAAAATATTCCTCGATCACGCATTTCCACTTCTGTATCCCCCTTAATTGAATCAACCAGTTCCAGAATTTGATCTAAACTTGGAGTTTCTATAAGATTAATTTGTGTCGCTATACTATTTGTCTCTTTTCTGCTCAATCTAAAACATTGAATTGCCGATTCCCTTACCCCTCTTTTGTAACCCGGTTGCTTACGTAACCAATTATAAAATTCTATCACAGAAAGCAACTTTCCATGGACCGTCTTCAATTGAATTGGCTTCTCGGCGCTCATTAAACCCTTCAAATGGTTCTTATATTTTATTGCCATATCTTCATTTAGCTTTCTGAAATCTTTCCCTTCTAAGAACTCGTCGAATTTTCCCACATCATCAACTTTTGTTCGTACCGTGCTTTTAGCGTACCCTTCTAAATCACCCAATATTCTTTCGTACCGCCGCCTAATTTTCACATTATCGATATTATTTATCTTATCCATTCATTTTGCCCTTTTGGGAAGATAGAACAAGCTCCTAAATAGCTATAGATGTTTTCTACGCTTGTTCAATTTTACCATCCTTATTTTGTGTAACTTGGATAGTGTTTTAAGAATTCGCCTATGCGATTTGAAGTTGTTAATCTTCTACACTTGTGTCCACATGTCACACAAATTCCGTGAATATTTATCTGGTCGACATAATTAGCACCAACCTTCTTACCCGTGTATTCAAGATCGATTGATTCTTCAATTCCTCTCCTTCCGATTCTACATGAAAGACAGTACAATTCATCATCCTTTAACTTCACTTTGAACCGTTTA
>CBDUTM010000299.1:0-3077 GCA_965369985.1 uncultured bacterium
TTCTTTTATTTTCTCACAGACATCATTCGTTCTCAATTTCATGAACATATCTCTGAGATCATTTTCTACCTTTGCTATTGAATCATCATTTACTTCAAGCTCATACTCCTCGCCGCTTCGCGTAAAATAAATAGATGTCTTCAGAGGATAATCCTTGGTGATATTTTTAATCGCCTTTGCATAAAGCAACAGCTGAGGTTTATAATGTTCAGCTTTGTTATCGAATTGATCATTTTCCACTACATCGGTTTTGTAATCCATTAAGATCCACTTATCACCCATTGCATACATTAAGTCAATTTTCCCCTCGATAATTACTCCATCGAATTCAATAAAAAACTTTTCTTCCTTTTTGATCTTATCCCCGGGCAGAGATTGGAGCTGTTGGAACATTTCCGTTTTGCTGAAGCGCTCGATTATCTGCTCTAATCCATAAGCATATTTTTCCTTAACTTCTCCATCAATCTTATTCTTCAATAATAGCTTATTTATAATTTTGTCATATTCTTGCTCTTGGAAATCCAATTGATATAAAAAATTGTGAGCAATGTCTCCAAATATTTTCCCGGATGCAGGTTCGGTTTTACCCGATTTGTTTTCAGTTTTATCAGGCTCTTCAATTCCAAAGATCTCCGCCAATTCATATTTTTTTGGACATTCAGTATATTTCATAAATCCTGTTGGTGTAATACGGACAGGGGTTCGCATTGCTTCGATCGGCTCAATATATTTCGTGGATTTTAATAATTCCGGTGAAAATATTTCCTCTTTTTTCTTAAAATCAGCTGATCTCGCTTCTCTTATTTCCTTTATGATAGGAAATGTAAGACCGTTGAAATGGGCAGTGTCTGATTGCTCATCAGGTTCGATTCCTATGCCGTCCAATATCTCCTTCAACCAGGTGCCTTTTCTGGGGGAATTTAGTTTCTCCTTATTCATTTCTCTTGCTCCGGCGAAAATAAGATGGTTTTCTGCTCGTGTCATAGCCACATATAACAATCTTCTTGCCTCAGAAATATCTTTAACCTTATCCAATTTTTTTAATGACCAACCGATCATGTCAATTTCTACTTCATTTCCGCGCCTAACGCGATATCCTAAGCCGCTGTCTCCGTCGTAATAAATTAATCTGCTTTTATTTGTGACAGTAGAGTTTAAATCAGGGAGGTAAACAACCGGAAATTGCAGTCCTTTTGCGCTATGAACAGTCATTATGTTCACCACATTATCGCCTTCCGCGTGTGAATATGCTTCTCCCTCGCTTATCTCCAAATTCTGTATTCTGTTAAGTTTCTCCATCAAATCACCGAAAGAGTTTACTACTCCCTCTTCTAATTTTAATACGATCTCCTGAAGTTTATATACATTCAATGCTTTTTGTTTACCATCCTTAGAGCTCAACAGAAAAGGGATATAATTTATTTCATCAATTATGTTTTGGATAAATTTTGAAGGATTGAGACGATCTTTTATTTCTCTCAAATCAGAAATAATTTTCTTTGCTCTGAGAAATTTTTCCTTCTCGTTTCCGGAGAATGAATCGCCATTTTCATCGTTGAAAGCAGCTGTAAAACTTCCAGTAACACCCAGAATAAACAATGTGTTATCGGATAACCCCATAATAGGCGATCTTAACAGGGACGCTAATGAATAATCATCTCTTTTGAACTCTGTTACCCGCATTAAATTCAAGAGATCGACTATCTCGTACTTATCATAAAAGCCTTTTTTTGTGCTAAAATAATATGGAATGCCGATGTCGGAAAACTTATCAAGTATCGTCTGAACCTGAGTAGTTTTTCTGAGTAGTATACCTATATCACGATATTCAATTAATTTTTCTTCATCCCCATCTGTTTCATTTTTCTTTTTACCGACAATTGAGAGAATATGAGAGGCTAAAATTATTGCTTCTTTCTCTCTAAAAGTCGCTTCTTCTTCCTCTTCTATCACCGGCATAAGAAGCTGAATTCTTTGCTCGGCGCCGCTCGATCTTCGATGAGATTCCGCTTTGATAAGTCCGCCTTCAGTTCCGTCTTCATCTTTGGACAACAGAGGACGAAAAAACGAATTCTGAAAATCGATCAGCTCAGGTTGACTCCGATAATTGGTGGAGATATAATCAGGTTTTTCCAGCCCGACTTCTTTCATCATCTTTCTAAAATTAGATACTTCCGCGCCACGAAACTTATAAATCGACTGATTTTCATCACCAACTAAAAAGAGGACAGGTTTATTTTTCCCTTCAGTGACAAGTATTCTAATAATTTCCATCTGAATATCATCTGTGTCTTGAAATTCATCAACAAAAATCTGTTTATACTGCGCGTTGTACTGATCCGCGATATATTTTTGTTCTGCAAGCAGCTGCATCGCCTTGATCAGCAAACTGTTGTAATCCAAGGCGCCCATCGACTCCATTACACTATCAAATTCTTTGTACAGCCTTTGTACCAACTGATTCGTACCTGACAGAAGACTCTCCATCATATCGGAGTTCATCAATCGAAAATCAGCTTTTCCTACCCCGAGGAAATCATCTGTCTTCTCTCTGATAACTTTTAACGATTCCTTTACGCTGTCTTTCTCTCCCTTCTTCCACATTACGGCTTTTCCCGATCTTAAATTGATAGAATTCTTAATCGATGACAGTAATTCGAATTTTCTATCCAGCTTCGCTTCTCCGCTGAGCGATTCGAACAGGTCAAGAACATTTTGCCTCACAATGGCAAGTTTATCAGAATCGTCTATCGGTTTGCAGTTCGATAGATTCTCCATGGCGTTTATCCAGTCGTGCTGATGACTCAAATTGTGATATTCGTTTTCAAATATTTCTTTTATTCTATCTTTATAATTACCACTTTTTATAAGTTTGACGCTTGTTTCAAGAGCTTTCGTCAGGCGAAATCTATCGCTTAAAGCCAAATTCGCCAATTCATAAACACCGATCGATCTGATCGAATGTATAAGTAAGAGTTCGTCTTTGTCATCAGTGTAAAGAAAATCCGAAATTACCCGGCTTACTATTTCGTTGTTTAATATTTTTGATTCGCTTGAATCAAGGACCCGGAAATTCG
>CBDUTM010000300.1:0-3070 GCA_965369985.1 uncultured bacterium
GCTCAATCCTTACAGCTCAAATAGAATCTTTGATATGCTGGGATAAAGATATTGAACTTGATATTTTTTATCACATAGACATACCATAATTTGCGGAGAGGGAGGGATTCCCAGCCTGACCAACTACGTCAGTCAGTCGGGCAGGGAACCCAATTACTGCTTAATCACTCGATCTAAAAATCTTCTACCTGCAGCTGATTTTAAGTATTTTTCTTGTCTCGCGTTATTCTTTTGCGGTCAGGGCAAAGCCCTAACCCACACTAACCTTGCGGAGAGGGAGGGATTCGAACCCCCGTTACCTTGCGGTAAACACGATTTCGAATCGCGCGCATTCAGCCAGGCTCTGCCACCTCTCCAATTGACGCGTAAAGATACATTAGCAGATGAAACCAGTCAATCTTAAATGGAGTCAGGCTTCTCTTTCTTCCTGACAGAGGTGAAAAAGTCCGAAAGAATTGCTTTACAATCGTCCGAAAGCACATCGGGAAGCACTTTGACATTGTGGATAAGGTTGTCGCCATTCAACAGGTCATAAACCGTTCCGCACGCTCCTACATCGGCGTCTCTCGTTCCGTATACGACCATTTCAAGTTTCGCATTGACGGCGGCTCCAGCGCACATAGGGCACGGTTCAAGAGTTACGTACATCGTGCATCCCTCCAATCGCCGATCTTCCAGATAATTCGCCGCTGAAGTGATCGCAAGAATTTCTGCGTGCGCGGTAGGGTCTATGAGCGACTCCCTCCTGTTATGCCCCCGGGCGATAATTTCTCCATCCTTGATTATAACGGCGCCAACGGGAACTTCGCCCTCATCAAATGCGATCTTCGCTTCCCGGAGAGCAAATACCATTCGGCTTTCATGTTTCCTGATTATATCCAACTGATCCCGCCTGATCCAATTAAACCAAAATGCAGATGCCTGCTTGAAATATTATAGCTAAGTGGAGTCTGCATTTGAGTACGCCCGGGAGGACTCGAACCTCCAACCTCGTGGTCCGTAGCCACGCACTCTATCCAATTGAGCCACGGGCGCGTATATAAAATATATTGAGTGGTTATTCCAGATTCAACACTTTATTACTCGAATTTCCGTATCCTGTCTGCCAGGTCAAAGATCCCCGGATAATTCGGAGCGGCGGCTATCATTGACCGCAATGTTACTTTTGCATCTTCCAATCGTTCAGTTTCTATAAGTGCGGATGTGAGATTATACAGAATTTCCAAATCGAAAGGCTCCATAAAATGTGCCTGGATCAACACTTCGACAGCTTCTTCCTCTAAGCTGCTTCCAAGCAGGATCGAGCCTTTCCATTTAAGAGCAAACGCAGTTTCTTCCAGCTGAAGAGATTGCTCAAGTAGTTCGAACGCCTCTTCAAAAAATCCTTTTTTGATGAGATTAGTAGCCAACCGGTGATAAGGTTCAATATCCTCAATATTGTCCACGACCAATGCCCTGTACTCTTTTGCTGCTTCGTTCGGAAATCCTGAATCATAAAGCGAATCGGCATAAAAACGATGTGCGTCTCTCCAACTCAATTCTTCTTCCACCACTTTATAGGCTAATTCTTCCGTGTGTTCGCCACGAAATCCGCTGAAAGGCGGAACTGTCCGCTCGTTCTCTTTATACGGCCAATGCGATCTGATCGAAGTGGTCCGCAGCTCGGCAATGGCAATATCGATGGGCGTGATCCCCACTTTATTGATCAGAACATCAAGATATGTTGCTTCCGGATACGGTCGGCGATTCCCGCCGAGCAGAAATATCAATTCGGAGCCGATACGTTCCGCCATCGCCGCAACGCCCATAAGCGAAAAATGGACTGCATCCAAAAAGAATTCATTTCCCCGAATACCGTTGGTTGATGTGCGATCCATGAGCGGTCCCACATTGACCACCGGCTGACCGTGCTCTCCGAATAGTTTCTCCATCTCCCGGTTGAATGCTGTTGGCGACCGGAACGGGAGGCAATCGCTGTCCACAGCCATACGAAAATAATCTCGCGCAGAATAAATATCGCCCGACTGCGCAAGCGCCTTAGCAATAAGATATTCCAGATCGGCATTACTCCCGAATCGCGCGACAGTTTCCGAGAAATATGATAGCGCCTCTTCTTGTTTTTCCGCCTGAAGAAATGCTCTTCCCTTTTCGATCTCCTCAAGCCATTTATCGTGGTCGCTTATATCCTCCAAACATGCTTTAAACGGGGCTTTGTCCGCGAAATTGCTGGTTGGCACTACACCCAATAAAAGCAGGTCTTTCGACTCTGCATACTCCAACATCTCTTTCAGATTTTCGCTGAAATTATCCAATACAGCTTTATACAATTTGCTTTTAGGTTTGATCTCAATCGGTCTGGCAATAGACTCGATGAGAGCGTCTGTCTGAATTTCTACCGGTTCGGTCTCTCTGACATAATTCACATAGAGATCTTTAAGCAGCTGAAACAGGCGATATTTGTGAAACCCGAGATATGATTTTATATTGCCCCTGCGCAGACCGAGATAATCTACGGAGGCTGGAGCCAGCGATCCGTAAAATTCATTGTGACCCGGGTATAATATAATTGCGTCAGGATCATATTTTGCCAGCCGCTTGATGATATTTAACATCCCGTGAGAATTAATACCGGGAATAGACAGATCCAAAACCTCCACACTGTTTTCCGAGAATGCTTCTTTAAGCAGATGATGAATGAACTGAGCTGCTTTACCATTGGGCGTCCAGGGGATCCCGAAAGCTGAATTTTCTCCAACCACAAAAATTCGTATGCCGCTAGCAGGTTTTTCTATCAGCATGCTGTTTATTGAGATATTCGGTTTTGCTCTGCTGAACGGGAAATATAATCTGCCGAAGTTATCGTTCGTTATGTATTTACCGGGATATGATTCGGATTCCATGAACGGTTCATCGGAAATCCCATAGCCACTCAACCCTATCAATCCTTCGAGAATCATAATAAAAACAACAGTAGCAAACAGATAAATAAGCAGTGTTTTGATAATGAGACCGATGGTCGAAGTTAATTTTATTCCATTTGTAAATTTATCTCTTTATACTATTTCGTTTT
>CBDUTM010000301.1:0-3065 GCA_965369985.1 uncultured bacterium
TGCCTAACAATTTTAATATCGGCAATTTGGTGAAAAAACTTAATTTTATAATAAGCAGAGTTAATTAGATATGAATTCAGTGCAATTCGATATATGGGCTGTGTTGTTCATAGTCGGCGCATTTCAAGGATATTTTATTTCTATAGTACTGTTTTCTACGAATCGTGGTAGGAAAGCGGCTAATATCTGCCTTGGACTGTTGATATTCTTATTTTCCATGACGATGTTCGCATATGTTTTAGGAATCTCGGGGTTATATGAGCGATGGCCACATCTATTTGGTGTGACAGGTCCTCTTTGGTATCTTCTCGGTCCTCTTTTTTATTTTTATATTAAATTACTTCTTTACATTCCGATTAAAATCAGTCTGAAATACATCATTCATGTAATCCCCGCGATCATCAATTTATCCTTAAATATGCCATTTTATATTCTTGACGCGGATGCTAAACTCGCATTTTTCAGCACTGCAGGACCTTCTACAGATTCAGTAATTGGCCCTATTATATTTCTCATTCAAGTACCTACTTACCTTCTTTTGAGCATTAGAATTATCAGAGAATATGAATCTCAATATAAAAACAGCGAATCTAATTCGAGTATAATTCACATTGGAAGGATTCAGATTTTGTTATTGATGATTATAACTCCCGTGATTCACGATTTTATTATTTTTATACTTAAATATACTAACAATTATACTACTGGTGCGGAATTGATGACGTTGAACTACAGTACAATGATTTTTTATACTCTTATGATTCAGTCATTTGCCTATTTTGTCATTCGTCAGCCCGATGAAATATTTCCCGCATTAGTAAGCTCGGCAGATAAATACAAAACATCAACATTGAGAGATTCTGATAAGAAAGAACATCTGGAGAATCTTCATATTCTGATGAATGAAGAAAAACCGTTTCTTGAGCCTAATCTGAATCGCTCGGATTTGGCGACTATGCTCAGCATATCCCCCCATAATCTCTCCCAGCTGCTTAATCAGGATGCTGGACTCTCTTTTTATGAATTCGTTAACAACCATCGAATTAATGAAGTAAAAAAGCGGCTTGTAAATTCAGAATACGAAAATTATACTGTGTTAGCGATTGCGCTTGATGTGGGTTTCAATAGTAAGTCCTCGTTCAATAGAATATTTAAGCAGCAGACTGGTGTCACCCCATCAAGTTTCGTTAAAATGCATAATGCTGCAGATAACAAAATCTAAACAATTTATCTGGATTAACCTCCTCATTATTCATTTTTTGCCATAATCATGGCAATTTTACCAAATTAGATCGCTCTCCAAGTAACACAAATATTTCAAAATAATGGTAGCACTCCCTTAAGAGAGTCGACATAGCACTATCAACACTATATTTTTATAAAGAATTTCTAGGAGGGAAATTAGAATTAACTACCGACAACTTTGATACATCATAAAACAATCAATAGTAACCAATACACATTATTCAACAATAAATAAAATGGAGGATTAGATGGCTGCCAATGTAATTAATTTAAGCGGGTTATTTTATTCAATGAACATCGAAAGTTCGCGTTTCATTTCTGTGCGAAAAAGCATTGCCTATATAGCAGGGACGTTTATAGTTATTTTTACACTAAACCTCTCTCTTTATGCCCAAGATTGGAGATGGCCGGAGAAGCCTGTGAACCTTCAGGTACTTGGAGAAGAATATACTGGGAGACGGTTGGGCGGAAAGATGAGAGAATTCACTATAGGGCTTGGTGTGCGTTGCCAACATTGTCATGTAGGAGAAGCCGGTCAACCACTCAGCTCCATCGACTTTGCATCTGACGCAAACCCTAACAAAGACCGTGCGCGAGAGATGTTGAGAATGGTCAACGATATCAGGGGACATCTGGGAAAAATAGAACCGAGTGGAAACAATCGCGTTGGGATATCATGCAATACATGCCATCGCGGAATTACAAGACCTATTTCTTTGAGCGCACAGCTCGGAGAGACCTTCAGAGCGGAGGGGATTGAAGCCTCCCTAGCTCAGTATTCCGAATTGAAGGAAAAATACTACGGTACAGGTGCATACCAATTTACTGAAAGTATACTGAACGATCTCGGATACGCAGCAGTGAGCGACGATCCGAAAGGCGCCCTTAAAATGTTCAAGTTAAATGCAAAAGAGTATCCTAAATCTGGAAATGTCTGGGACAGCCTTGCAGAAACTTACATGAATATGGGGGATAATAAGAAGGCTAAAAAATACTATAAAAGATCCTTGAAGATGAATCCGAATAATCAAAACGCGAAAGATATGCTAAAGAAACTTTAGGAGGCTGAGTAGAGAAAACCTTAGAACTGATCAATTAATTCGCTCACGTTATTCATCAGGCATCTGGACTTTCAAATTAGGGTTATCGCCTCCAAGGAGGTGATTTCATCCAGACAAGGAAGATGGTGTTGTTGAAGTAGAAGGAGAACAATAAGCCCTCCTAAGGTTATCGAGCTAAGAAGCTATCAAAGTTGTCAGCAAGCAAAGAGTCGATGCCTTAAACCAGGGTGATGCAGCAGCTGTTTAAAATATCAACCAAAAAATATGTAACTGTCGAATCGTTGGAACCTGCAGTAAAAGAATTAAATGAGGAAAGACATTGATCTGATACTTTGCCAACTCCTTTCTTATTTTTCCATCCAGAAAACGGTCTTCTTTAGGTGATGACAGCCAATGGTATCTGATGATATTCCGTTGGTATATCAAGCATTTCGAATGTATTGAATGCTATACTTTCTTTCATGGTGCTTCAATAATCCATTACTTTTTATATGTTTTTATATGTTCAAAGCTAAGAACACCCATATCTGGAAGACTCTCATCTGGAGCTTTCATTATCGTAAAGAATTCAAGACACACCGGACTTGTTTCTTCTATTTTTGCTATTCTGTCAGCATCTTCCTAACTTTTAAAAAACACAAGATCAACATAGTTACCATCTTTTCCATTTAAAAGATCTATACTTATTATACCAGTCTGCTTATTCACGAAAACAACCACAAATGAGGGTCTGAATGTGGGGGAAGCGCTCCTTGGCTA
>CBDUTM010000302.1:0-3050 GCA_965369985.1 uncultured bacterium
TCCAGTGTGAGGCTTGCATATCGAACGACACCCGGGAACGATATGAAGAGGCTGTCAAACTGATAAATTCCGAGGGTGTCGGAAGTGGTCTCCAACACAAAGTCTTCGAACTGATCGCTTGCTGCCGTTAAAAACAGTGTGGTCTCAACAGGTAATCCGGAAATGGCATCAATTATTGTTCCCGAAAGACTGCCGATAGGTAGCTTTGTAAGATTCACATCTTTAGTATTGTTGCTGCCGAACACCATAGTAATAGTTGAAGAATCAGGAATATACGGATAGGCGGATATTACCTGAGTAAACGACCCGTCCGGCGGTCCGAGAGATTCAGCAAGAGTACGCCATGTATAATAACCTCCTGATATCACAGGTTGTTTAATACCTTTTTCAATCAGTTCGGCAAGCATATTCGGTATGATCAGACCTGTCGAAGCGTCCTTTACCGTACCCTCAACGCTTGCAACAGGAAAATCAGCACTCAAATCGGTGGACATTGTTCCTCTGCCGTCGGTATGAAAGTTCCAATAATCTCTCCAGGCGTCTATAAAATTCTGAAGTTTGCTGATTTCAGCCGTCCTAGCTGAATCATTTTGCTGAATTAGAAGTATATACGCCTGGCGGTAGTCTTTTTGTGCTGTATCACGGTCCGGATTTCTCGATCCTTCCACAGCGATTACATCGTCAACGGTCACGTCCGTGCGAATTCCCGTGGCAGTGACCCCTTGATTTACAGTGGCCTGAAAAGACCTATTTGCACTTGTATTGTTTGTCGGGCTGTCTATATAAAAGAAATCAGGCACTTCTTCCGGTGAACGATAACCCATCAGATAAAGATCGAGATTGCTGAACCCGTTCACAGTTGAAGCATTAGTAAAGTTATTAGTTGTTGTTTCTACCCAATCATTTCCCTCTAAAGATGATGATTCGGTAAAAGCAAATTTACTCCAGTGAGCATCTCCTCTACCTAACAATAAATCACTTGCTCCGGTGTCGGTTAAAAACGACACAAAAGCGAGCCATCTGTGCCCGGCTTCCTGCGCCATAATAGAGAGAAAGCTGTTTCCGTCAGTGAAAAACCGAGCTGCCGGATCGTTGATCCAAATGTTAATATCGTTCATATTCAAAAAGCTTTTAAGCCTTCCTGTGGATGATCCCCAGTCCACAGTTCGGTCATCAATTTCCAGATTAATACCCTGCACGCTGTTACTGACACCTAAATGAAAAGCGAATCCACCGCCTAGATCAGATGAGAAATTGGTAAACATTACGATCTGGTCAAAATCGTCTCCGTGTGTTTCGTAAAACCTTTTAACAGTTTCTATGTAATCCACCTGCGGGAGAGTATTCCTGGGTCTGAATAATTCGGACAGGATATCAAATGAACTGCCGTCTATGACATTTGGTAACTCGACACTGAAATCAACATCTTTGGAAGTAGGATTGCTATTTCCAGAGTTATATCCTACGATCAGTCTACCGCTGCCGCTCCTTGCAGGTTCTTTAATGCCGATTCCGTTATACGAGATCTCGAAAATACCCGTGCTGTCGTGGAGTGTAAGCTGGATCGTATTAATATTACTCTCCCCAAATTCTGGTACATTATTCCAGGTTACCATGAATTCGGTCGATGATGATTTCACAAATACTCCGCCTCCGATTAACGGATCAAGGTCTACGAATAATGCAGCTATCATAGGCAGTTCTAAATCAAAATCTTCTGGGTCAAAAAAGTCCGGGTTTCCTGTGCCGCCGAAAGTGACATTACCATTTGAACGTACCCATATATTTGTCCATGCAGTCCCGAAAAATGGAAAAGAAAAGCCGTTGGTCAGATCGAATTCATGATTCGTATCGTCACCGGCATTTACCGAATCGCCTAATTTTATGTCAAATACAAAGGTTTTGGTGGTGACATCATATCCGCCGCTACCGTTGGGGGTGAATAGGAGCGTTAGATTATCCAGATCAAAAGGGTTTGCCGCTGATGGCGGAAGGATCAAAGAACCATCGTCTTCAATGATAGCCACATCACCGTCATCACGATCAGCCGTAATCTTCGCAACGAACCGGATCTTATTTAGCCGCGATTTTTGTAGTGCATGGAGCTTATCTGCTTTAATGTGCAAAAGATGATCAGATCGTGTACCGCAAATAAATTTATCATAGGGGTGAGATTTGTTGATGTCTGTTCCGGAGGCTTTTTTCGCTGTAGCATCGGATGCAACATTAAACAGCAGAAAAAAGGCTATGAATATGGATATTCCGGATATCTGAATTGATACTTTTTTCATAAAGGTTTATCGCTCCAAAACTCTGTTTGTTCCCGACTATAAATTTCCATCACTGCGAATATTAGGGGGTGGTTACGGCTTTGTCAAGTGCTCAAATCACGCTGTAGTCGAAAGCAATCCATTGAAAAGATAATTTGTCAGTTCAATATTTCGCTATAATAGATAGTAGATAGGTGGGGACTTGCTGAACTCACCTTATTTAAGCCTTTGATTCTTCGGACCGAAAACATAATCCTTTTTGTTATGTTTCGTGATATGGCAGAACTATAAACCCTGTTTTTCTGATCCAATTTCAAGTCATCTTTAGAATAATATCCAATCGAAAAATCGAGTGAATCGAGCAAATATGATGATTGGTTTGTTATCATTATGTTGTGCTGAATGACACTACCGGATCTATTCCAAATGTGATCTGCGAAGATCACTTTTGTCACATCTATCAGCAACGATTTTTTCGGGGAAGATCCTTTAGAGATCGAAGATTTTCTTTTAAAAATATGTTTCGTCCTGACATTATTGATAATCCAGCTGAAAGCCACATCTCTGTAATCCTCCGACTCGACCTCACCGGATAATTCTCCCCTGAATATAGCAGAATCTTTCTGGTCTTCTTTTCGAGTCAGCTTGATAGATCTGATCTTTTCACCGTCGGGAGTAACAAACCGGTTTTTCTCAAGTTCTATTGATACATCGATATTTTCTCCCCAATTTTTCACAGCTCTGTGGTCAATTTCCGAGTAAAAGATATGTGCTTCAAAG
>CBDUTM010000303.1:0-3039 GCA_965369985.1 uncultured bacterium
CCTCTCCGATAATGGCTGCTTTCAGTTTTTGCAATTCTATTATACTTTCTTCATATTTCGTCTTGTCATTAGCACCCGTCAAATTCTTGAGAGCAACAGACGTGATGATCCCCATAATAGCAACGACAATTAAAATTTCTGCGAAGGAGAAGCCTTTAGAGGATGAGTTCATTACTTATCGCTCATTTATTGAACTAACAGTCACTATTCAGGGTAAATAAATGTGTCCATATATGCAAGTAATATAAAATGAAGACTGAACTACGGCTGTATCAATCGGAAATTAAATTAGAACTCTTAACTCAGAATTGAGAATAAATCCCCGGATGAAAAAATATACAGCCGGTGCAGCTTAGGGAATTAGGGTTTCCTTGCTCTGAAATTCACGCCGAGCGTGCCGAATTGTTCCGCGCTCGATTTCTGAGGAGCGTCTGCATAGATATCTTTCCTCCAGGTAATCTCAAAATCTACAAAACCCGCTTTAATCACTACCTCTTCTAATTCTGCTTCCAGCAGAGCGCCGGCTATTCAGCCCGTCCAGAGATCGATCTTCTGTTTCGCAGAATCGGATACAGCTCTTTGTACAACGATATCTGATATTTGAAATCTACCGCCCGATTTTAATGCCCTGTACAGTTGCCTGAAAACAGATAGTTTATCCATACACAAATTTATCACGCCGTTTGAGATGATAACATCCGCCCATCCTTCTTCAACGGGGAGTTTTTCGGCTAATCCCTGTTTGAATTCAACATTTTTAAGACCGGCTTCTTCCGCTGCGCCTCTCGCTTTGTCGAGCATCTCTTCCGTCATCTCGACGCCTATCACCCGCCCTTCGGGTCCAACCATCTGAGCTGCGAGGAGACTGTCAAAGCCAGCTCCTGAACCCACATCCACTACAGTTTCGCCTTCGTTTAATTTACCCATGGCAAAGGGATTTCCGGTTCCGGCGAACGATTCCAAACCCGAATCGGGAACGCTGTTTATCAGATTTTCATCGTACTCGAGAATTCCGGCTAATCGCCTGCCTGTATGAAAATGAAATTCTCTTTCAGGATTGGTCGCTACTACCGAATATTCTTTACTTATCTCGATACGTAGAGTTTCCGGTGTTAGAATTGGCTGTTCGATTTCTGCATGCATCTTCATATCCCCCGGACTAGGTTAACTAGTTATTCGGTAATGATATGGATACTGACTTATATTTTCAAGTGATTTCATGGTATTCAGATTACTGAATTAGATATACGAACCTTGAAATTCACGAATTGGATGCTGATATTTAATTCTTCCTTCAGGATTTTATACTATTAGGAGTGATTTTTGAACTCGAAGAAAAATGAAAATAGATTAGCGAGAGAAAAAGACTTTCACGATACGGCTTTTAGTGAAAATGTCCGTAAGAAGGCTCATAAATATTATTCTATAGCACTCAAAAGCAGAAAATATTATCATCATTTCCTGAGATCAAAAGCACCGGGGGCATTCACCCTTGAATACGGTTGCGGTCCGGGAAGCCAGGCATTTATGTTAGCTGATAATGGCGCCACCGTTGTCGGTATTGATATTTCTGATGTTGCGATAGATCTTGGCAAGGCAAAAGCGGCGGGTGATGCTAACCATGATAAAATTTCTTTTTCTGTAATGGACGCTGAAGAACTTAAATTTAATGATTCCAGTTTTGATCTGATCTGTGGGACAGGAATATTGCATCATCTAAATTTGGAAAAAGCATATTCCGAGCTGCAAAGAGTTGTGAAAAAAGATGGTGTGGCTCTGTTTATCGAGCCGCTTGGGCACAATCCATTTATAAATTTATACAGAAGACTTACTCCAAGACTGCGGACTTTGGACGAGCATCCGTTACTTTCCAAAGACCTGATTATGGCAAAAAAATACTTTGATAATGTGGATATAAAGTACTTCCACATATTCTCGTTTATGGCGGTTCCCTTTCGAAACACACCTCTCTTCAAACCTCTCCTTTGGCTTCTGGATTCTCTCGACGCGGCATTATTCTCGATATTGCCGATAACTCGAAAGTATGCGTGGTCGGTGGTAATGCAGCTGTCAGCCCCGCTAAAATAATCTTAACTGATTTAAGAGCAGTAATAATTTTGTTTATCGTGACTAATAATTATAGATATAGTTCATATCTCTTTACGGAACTTTTATGATGAATGAATGATTGTGCGACGAATAGCTTCCACCTGCGTTGGAAGAAATAACTACTATTGTATCTCCCGCGGCAAGTTGTTGGAACTGATTTTGATCAAGTGCTATGATATGGGCGTGACTGGCATTTTCTGAACTCGTAATTGATTTTCCGCCAGCCGGAGGATCATCTACATTGATAAATTGAATTATAATAGTGTGCTTGTGGTTGTCAGTAGTTGTAGAAGTGGTAGAAAACGCTTCCGCATCGCTCCCGGCCGGATCGGTACCGGTATTAGATTCATCATCGCTGCAACCGATCTCTGTTATTATCAGCGGCAGTGAAAACAACGCACCCGCTTTAACTATGAATGTTCGCCTTTTCATATAAATATCCTAAGATTGAGTAGGCCATGATTCTTCTTATAAAATAGCGGTTTGATTGGAATTGTCAATAGCTGATAAGTACTATTTTCGTGATGCACATCACTGTCGAAAGTCGGCAATATTGTATATTATGTATACCTCAACTACACCTACATACATTGAGGGGCAGGTACTGTTTCTAAAGACTTTGGTGATTGGATCCCAATAACCTGCCCCTCTTTTTTTGTGACTTATAAGAGAAACTAAGAAAAATATTTGGGGGATATACCTATCATACTGCTCTATTTGAGTAGGAGCATCTTTTTGGTTTCGGAGAAAGTGTCTGTCGTCAGTTGGTAAATATATAATCCGCTCGCCAGGTCAGAAGCGTCCCACTCTATGAAATGTTCGCCGGCTGAGACATGTGAATCTACGAGCCGCGCTACCTCCCTGCCACTCACGTCATAGACTTTAAGTTCGACTTTGGAATTAAATTCTAAATTGTAACTAATGGTGGTG